>CBJLQC010000095.1:0-7778 GCA_966424955.1 uncultured bacterium
CGCGGCTAGGTGTTTGCAATTACGCATCCCGGGAAGTGGAAGGGAGGGCGACCGTTGTTAAGAGCGGCTGGAATATGCGCAGCGCTTATCGGTTTGACGATGCCGGCGGCCGGCTGCGGGCCGGCCGACCGGGACGAGCCGGTCGTGCAGCAAAAGATAGAGCGAGTGCGAGATGGACTTGCCACCGAGCAGGTATCACGCGTGCTGCTGGCCACGCAGGCAAGGGCCGATTCGGCGGATCGTAAGCTGCGCCGGGTGCCGGGACTGACGTGGCGTGAGCGGCGCTTGCTGCTCAGAGATGTGAACGCGGTACAAACCGCGCGCGCCCGGCGCGTTGGAATTCCACCCGGTGAACCGGTCGAAGAGCTGGTGCGCGCCGGGCGGCTGGTCGAGCTGGAGGACACGACGCCGCTGTGGGTCATCCGCGAGCTGGACTACTCGGTACCTTTCGTGACGCCCGCCGCGCATGCCCTGCTGCGCGAGATTGGCCGGCGGTTCCAGCAGCGGCTCGACAGCCTGGGCGTGCCGCGCTACCGCATCGAGATCACTTCCGTGCTGCGGACACCCGAGACGCAAGCCGAGCTGCGTCGCCGCAACGCGAACGCCGCTCGCGAAGTGAGCGCGCACGAGTTCGGGACGACCGTCGACATTGCCTACCGGAGTTACGGAGCACCGGTGCGCGATACGGTTGCAGGCGTGCCGCTGAATAGCGAATTTCGCGCATGGACCGATTCGATCATGACGGAAACGGCACGGGAGCGCGGGGCCGAGCTGCAGGCCGTGCTGGGACGTGTGCTGCGGGAGCTGCGCGCCGAGGGACGGGTGCTGGTACGCATGGAGCGCCGGCAGACGGTCTATCACATCACGGCCACGCGCGCTGCGCCGGCGCGCACCATCTGAAGCGGACGCTGGGTAGCGCGGCGGTCGCTCTGGCCGGCATTGCGGCCGTCGGATGTGCTTCGGCCCGTCCCGCGCTGCCCGTTGCCGAGCCTGCGGCGGTCGGGTTGTCCGAGGCGAAGCTGGCCGCCATCGATCCTGCGCTCCAGGCCTACATCGATTCGGGCAAGGTAGGCGGCATTTATGCCGTCATCACGCGCAACGGACGTATCGGCTACGAGCGCACGTTCGGCTGGCAGGATGTGCAGCGCCGCATCCCGCTGCGCCGCGACGGCGTGTTCCGCATCTTCTCGATGACCAAGCCCGTGGTCGCGGCCGGCGCGCTGAAGCTGATCGATCAGGGCAAGCTTTCCCTCGATGATCCGGTTGCGAAGTACATCCCGTCTTTTGCCAACATCCAGGTGTTCGCGGGCGGCACCGCCGATGCGCCGTTGCTGCGCGCGCCGGATTCGGTGATGACAGTGCGCCACCTTCTGACGCACACATCAGGGCTGCCGTACGGACTGACGCGCGAGCCGGCCGACACCATCTTCACGCGTGCGGCGATGTACGACCCCACGCGCACGCTCGCGCAGTTCGCCGACAGCGTGGCCCGCCTGCCGTTACTGTTCACACCCGGCACACGCTGGAGCTACAGCTCGGCGCTCGAGATCGTGGGCCGGATCATTGAAGTGATCAGCGGCCAGTCGCTCGCGGAATTCATGGAGGCCGAGATCTTCGAGCCGCTCGGGATGGAGCACACGTCTTTCCGGCGCAATGAGGACGTGGACGAGGACAAGCTGGTCGTGCTGTACCGGCGCAACGAGGACGGCTGGCTCGAGGCGGAAAGCGGCGGACTGCTCGCCATGTACGAGCCGGAAGCGCGCTTCTATTGGGCCAGCGGCGGACTGCTCGCGACGCCCGATGATTATTTGCGCTTTGCACAAATGCTGTTGAACGGCGGCGAGCTGAATGGCGTGCGCGTGCTGAGTGCGGAAAGCGTGGCGCAGATGACCAGGAGCCAGGTAGCCGAGCAGCTGCTGCCCCATCCGCGCAACAGCCTGGTCGATGAAGGTTACGGCTTCGGCCTCGCGGGTTCCGTGCTGGTGGATGACAGCCAGGCACGGTTGCCCGGACCGGCCGGCATCTATCGCTGGTCCGGCTATGTGGGCACCTACTTCTGGATCGATCCCCGCAACCAGCTGATCGGAATGGTCTGGACGCAGCACAATCCCGGACGGCAGTACCCGCTGGAAGCCGAATTCCAGCGGCTGGTTTACGATGCGCTGATCAGGTGATCGAACGCCGCCCGCGCGTTGATCGAGCGCGCTGGCGGCGTCCGGCCAAAGGTAATGTCAAAGCTTGATGAAGATCTTCTTTTTGTAGAAGATCGTCATCACGCCGAGCCAGAAGAGCACGTAGGTGATGGCGAACGCCAGCGAGGCATTGATCGGCGTCGCCCAGGAGAGGAAGATGTTCCGGAAGACGTATGTCTTGAGTGCGACGTCGTCCGGGCCGACCTTGATGAGGTTCATGGTGCGCGCGCCGGCGCCGGACAGCCAGAACGCGGCGATCGCGTTCATGCCGAAGATGACGAACGGCATCGCCCAGGCCTTGTACCCCTTCATGTCTATCAGCCAGTAGCAGAGCGCGAACAGCTGGCAGGCGATGCCGGCGGTAAAGATCACGTAGGAGCTGGTCCACAGGCTCTTATTGATCGGGAAGCTCCACCCCCACATCGCACCCACCACCATGCCGAAGAAGCCGGCAATGAACAGACCGAGGACCTTTTCGGTCTGCGAACGCGACGTCGCCAGCCATGTGCCCGCCAATGCACCGCACAGCGCGGTGCCGATCGCGGGTATCGTGCTCAGCAGCCCTTCCGGATCCCACGTTCTCGCGGATGACCACAGGTGGTCGCTCGTGAAGATGCTCCGATCGATCCACGCGCCCAGGTCCATGCCCGGCTTGAGCACCCCCGTGAAGCCACCCGGCACGGGCACCAGCGTCTGCAGGAACCAGTAGCCGAAGAGGAGCGCCGTGAGCGCGAGCACGCGCCCTTGCACGGTCCGTACGTAGAGGTAGATCGCCGACGCGAACAAGTAGGCGATGGCAATGCGCTGCAGCACCCCGGGAATGCGGATGTGCGCGAAGTCGTAGCCAACCCAAGGGAACGAGTGCAGCGCGAGGCCGACCAGGAAGATGAGCGCCGCGCGCTTGGCGGTCTTGAACAGCAGGTCGTTACGGGTGGCGCCGCGCTCGAGCATCTTGCCGAAAGACAGCGTCATGGCCACGCCGACAATGAACAGAAAGAACGGGAAGATGAGGTCCGTCGGCGTCCAGCCGTTCCAGGGCGCGTGCTCCAACGGCGGGTAGATGTTGGACCAGCTGCCCGGATTGTTGACCAGCAGCATGCCCGCGATGGTGAGCCCGCGGAATGCATCGAGGCTCATCAGCCGCTGACCGGGCGCGCGGGTGATGTGATGCGTACGGACCCCCGCCTCCACCTCCGGCGCGCCGGACACTGGCGCGGTCGTGACCGCTGGACCGTTCATACGACCTTCCTACGGTTCGAGTTCGACCGAGTAGCTGCCCACGAAGACCAGGAACTTCATGACATCGAGGATATTACGTGCATTATAGCGGATTGCGTGCGAATTGGTCCGCTCGACGATCGGCAAATATGCCAGAATTTCGGCTGGCCGATAGCTCTTGAAGGTCAGGTCCAGCCGGACGGGCGTCTGGAGCCGGTACGGCTTGAACGCCGCGCGGCGCTGGAGCGCCGCCTTCGCCTTCTCCCGTATCAGGTTCTGGGCGGCCTCCGGGGTCGATGTCAGGGCCGAGTGGAAGCCGATCGCGCGCTTGACCACGGCGGTCTCGACGTCGCCCAGCACCGCCTTCAGCTCGGCGGTAGCGATATCGTCTCCAGATATCATGACCACGGGCACGCCGAAATGCCCCGCGATCGCCGCATTTACGCGCGACTCGGCGGCAGGCACGCCGTTCAGGTCGATGCCGTGATAGCGGGCGCTCGACATGGTATGCGCCCGCACCCCCTGCGGATTCGCCGTGCCCGAGTGGTAGCCGATGAAGATGGCGGCATCAAACGTCGAGTCGATGCCCTGCATCATGGAGAGCGGGCGTGGGGATGCGCGGACGATCTGCACGTCGGCCGGGAACTTCTCGATGAGCAGGTTCTGCATGTTGCCGTGGGCGTCGGCCACCACGATCTCGGTGGCGCCCGCCTCCTTTGCGCCCGTGATCGCGGCCAGGGCTTCCGCCGTCATGAATTCACGGAAGCGCGCATACTCGAAGCCGGTCGGGCCGAGCTGCTGGTCGGTGACGACGCCCGCGATGCCTTCCATGTCGACTGAAATGAAGACTTTCAGCTTTTGGGCATGGGCCGGGGGCAGGCTGAACAATAAACTTATGGCCGGAACGAGTATGAATTTGGCTATTCTTCGCATGTGCCCGATATTGTGAATGTTGGAGTTAGGGCCAGAAACCCGGAAACAGCGCGTAGCAGAACGCGCCAAAAGTTGATTGTGGAGCCTGCCCCCAGAAATGTCCATTGACCTCAAGCAGATCCCGGTCGCCAAGCGCCCCCGCAGGCTGCGTTTCGACGGGCGGATCCTCTACCTCGTCGACGATGCCGAGCTCATGCGCCGCCAGCTCGACGGCGAGGACCTGGAGCTGACCGCCGAGCTGAAGACCAGGCTGCGCGACCAGATTTCCACCGACGAGATCACGCCCGCCTATATCTGTTATTACTTCGATGAAACGCTGGGCGAATTCCCGTACCTCGGACTGCGCGCGTCCGGCGAGTTCCCCGTGGCGCGCGGGCTGGTGCGCAAGGGCGGCTTCGTCTGCTCGGTCAGTGGCAAGCGCCGCGGCAAGGGCAGCTCGCGTGAGCAGTCACCCTACGCCGAGCTGATGGCCGGCATCCAGGTCGTCATAGCCGAGAACATCGAGCGCATCTACAACGAGAACTGCCAGAACCTCGGCATGCTGACGTCCACCGATTTCTCGCTGATCGATCGCATACGGAGCGGCGAGGAAATCGATCTTTCGGCCTTTACGGAAGACGTGGATGCGATCACCAGGGAGATCATCGAGTATGGCGGACTGTTCGAGTACAACGTCGCGCGCATGCAGGGCCTGACCAAACCGCCGCTGCATGCTTCGCTCGGCAGCGTCGAGCAGCGCCCGGATGCGCAGGACGTGAAGTTGCGGCGCGGCGCGGGCGAGCGCGCCACGCACGGCGACGTCTACGAAATCGAGAACGCGGGCGAGCAGACCGCGGCTACGTCGCAGCCTACCAACACCGCGCGCGTGTCGGCGCGGCCCGTCGCGCACAACGGCGCCCGACCCATGACCATCGCCGAAAAGATCTTCGCGCGTCACTGGGTAGTCGATGCGGCGAGCAGACAGTACGGCGTACCCTGGGTGGCGCCCGGTGACAGCGGCTTCGTCATGACGGACTACCGCTTCTCGCACGAGTACGTCTCCCCCATGGCCGCCATCTTCTTCGAGCAGAAGCTGGGCGCCGATGCACGCGTGAACGACCCGCAGTCGATCATCATGTTCCGCGATCACCTGACATATCTGCACGAGGTGATGCCGCAGGAGCGGGTGCAGCTCGGCTTGCTCGATGTGGCGCGCCAGCTCAAGGACAAGCAGGAGGCGTTCGCCAAAAAGCAGGGTGTGATCTACTACGGCGAGCGCATGGGCATTCGTCTCGGCTCGGAAGCCATCTGTCATTCCAAGATGCTCGAATCCTATGCCGAGCCCGGACAGCTCATTGTGGGCACCGACTCGCACACCCCGCACTCCGGCGCGATCGGCTGCATTGCCTTCGGCATCGGCACGACCGCGATATTCAATTCGTGGATCACGAAGGACGTGCGCGTGTCGGTACCGCCATCGTTCAAGGTGGTCGTCAAAGGCCGCAAGCCCGAGAACGTGACCGCGAAGGATTTCATGCTGGAGATCCTGCGCCATCCCTACATCAAGGACGGCCACGCGATCGGCCAGATCATCGAGTATGCCGGCGAGGCCGTAGAGGCGCTGAGCGTGGATGAGCGCGCGACCATGACCAACATGGCCGCGGAGGTGGGCGCGTTTACCGGCATCGTGGCGCCGGATCAGAAAGCGGTGGAGTACCTGGTCGCCGAGCGTGGGCTGTCACAAGCGCGCGCCCACGCACTATGCGAGGGC
This sequence comes from uncultured bacterium, assembly GCA_966424955.1. Classification (GTDB taxonomy): domain Bacteria; phylum Gemmatimonadota; class Gemmatimonadetes; order Longimicrobiales; family RSA9; genus CBJLQC01. The sequence goes on from CBJLQC010000095.1 coordinate 6,094, forward strand.
CTGTATTCCGATCCGGGTGCGGAATACGTGAAGATCATCGAGATCGATGCGTCCTCGCTGCGGCCGATGGTCGCGCTGCCCGGCGATCCCGGCAACGGGCTGTATGTCGATGAGCTGGGTGAGCAGGTGCGCATCGACGTCGCCTACGCGGGTTCGTGCACGGCCGGCAAAAAAGAAGACATGGACATGTACGCGGCGGTTCTGCGCGAAGCCGATGCCCACGGCCTGCGCGTCCATCCGGATGTGAAGCTGTTCATCCAGTTCGGTTCGCAGGAAGTGAGGCAGTACTGCGAGCAGCAGGGCTATCTCAATCTGTTCGGGCGGATCGGCGCGGAGATCATCGAGCCGGGCTGCGGTGCGTGCATCGCGGCCGGCCCGGGCACCTCCCGGACCAAAGACGAAGTCACCGTCTCCTCGCAGAACCGCAATTTCCCGGGACGTTCGGGACCCGGGCAGCTGTACCTGGCATCACCGTACTCGGTGGCGGCGTCGGCCATAGCGGGATACGTAACGGAGTGGCGACCGGGCGTGCCGATCGAACCGCTGGAAAGCGCGGCGGTCTAGCCGCCGCGCTGCTCCCGCACTCATCAGGGCGCGACCGCGACGCGCTCCAGCTCCAGCCAGTTCTCGATGAACCACTCGTAACCGAGGTTCTCACGCGCCTCGGTCGGCCGACAACCGACCAGCCGCTTCATTTGATTGCTCATGGTGAAGCCATCCGGGTAGCCGAGCTGCGTGGCGATCCGGAAGACGGGCGTCTCCTCGTGCGCCTGCAGCCGCGCGCACACATAAAAGAGCCGCGCGAACTGCAGCCAGTGCGAGGGAACCGGCAGCTGCTGCGCCTCGAAGAAACGGCCGAGCGTGCGGCGTGACGTGTACAGGCGCCGCGACAGGCCCGAGATGCTCGCCGTGGTCGGCGCGAGCTCGAAAAACTTCATTACCAGGGAGCGCGTCCTCGCATCGCGCAGCAGGCCGCGGCGCGTCAGATAGGTGACCAGCGCAGCAGGCAGGTCGCGCGGCGCGTGACGCAGCAGCAGGCGGACCGGCTCGGTCGATTGCAGCGGACCATTGGGCAGGACGCCGCGCGCATGCAGCTCGTTCAGCAGCGGGATGATCGGCAGAATCGGCTCGATCGCGTGCGCGGGCGGCAGCACGACAAAGAGCGGCACGCGGGCCGGCCGCTGCAGCAGCCACTCGTATTCGGCACGCTGCTGCAAGGCATCGTGCAGATACCACACGAGCGCGTGACCGCGCACCGCCGTCCAGCGTACATCGTCGGTGCAGGGCGTGAAGACCTGATAGGGCGGCGCGAACAGCAGAACGTCGGGAGTAGCGGTGTGCATGGGGGGATCTCCTGGGAAATGAAGAAATGTCCCCGCCAATGTGTCGTTCACTGCTCAATGAAAAATCAATCGCTGGCCGGCATATAATCACTAAGCTCGGGCAGACCGTACCGCGCCCGAAGATGACTGCGCTTTCCGCGACGCTTGCTCCGGCGCGATGTTGCTCGTACCTTCGCGTGGTTCCCGCATTCACAACCGTCAGCGCGGACGACTCCCCGATGCTAGTGCGCAACAAGATGACGCCGAACGTGATTACGGCGGCGCCCGATACAACGTTGGCCGAAGCGCTCAAACTCACGCGCGGCAATCGCATTCGTCACCTGCCCATCGTGCAGAACGAAC
>CBJLQC010000096.1:0-7778 GCA_966424955.1 uncultured bacterium
GGTACGCCGTCAGGATGTTGAGCACCGCGCCCGCCGACAGCATGCGCGTCCACAGCAGCAGCCAGCCGACGTGATAGCCGGCCTGGGCGCCAAACGACTCGCGGACGTACACGTAGGGTCCACCCGCGACATCGAAACGGCTGCCCACTTCGGCCACGCACAGCGCGATGGGCACCATCCCCATGGCGGCGAGGAGGACGACTGCCGGACTCCACGCGCCGGTGAGCGCGGCAATCACGGCCGGCAGGCCGAAAATGCCCGCGCCGATGACCGAATTGATGACGACGGCCGTCAGATCACGGCGCCCGATGGCGCGTACGAGCTCGGGTGTCATCCTGCCTCGTTTGGAGATGGTACGGAGGGAAGGTCGTGGCGTGCGGGTCTAGCATAGGCGGGCGACCGGACAGCTACAAGACTTTTATGGCGTATCCGCGGTTGACCCGGCTTTTTCCATGCGACAGCTTGATCGCATGCAACCTGCTCCCCAGCCGACCTTCGCCGCGCTCGTCCCCATGCTGCCCGTCACGAGCGTGCCGCGCACCATCGCGTTCTATCAACAGCTCGGCTTCAGTATCGGCAACACGCACACCCCGGAAGACTCGAGCGAACCCGTGTGGGCCTGGCTGCACTGCGGCCGCGCACACGTCATGATCAATCGCGCGGACCACGCCCTCGAGGTCACGCACGGCAGCACCGCGCTGTGGTTGTATTGCGAAGATGTCGAGGCCATGCATGGGCTGCTGAAGCAGCGCGGCCTGGACGTTGGCGAGATCAGCTATCCGTTCTACAATCCGGGCGGCGAGTTCCACGTGCACGACCCCGACGACTACGCCGTCTTCGTCGCGCACGCGGAGTAACTCGCCCGGAGCGACTAGCGAGGCGGCCGCGGCAGCGCGGTCGGCGGCAAGAGGTTGTTCAGACGCATGTAGTTGGCGAGCTGGCTGTAGTGATCCGCCATGTCCACCACGTGGCCCAGCACCATCGACACGCGCGTGACGTTCCTGGTCTGGCCGCGGAACGTCATGCTCACCTGATCCGCCAGCGTCGCATCCTTCAGCTGCGCAAAAGCATCCTCGCAGAACTTGAACGAGGCGCCCAGCTTCTGGACCAGCTTCTCCTTCGGCCATTGCGCCTTCAACGAATCCGCCGTGGCCGTGTCTTCCGCGGCCACGGTCGCTTTCATCGAACCGAAACTGTTGCAGAACAGGTAATTGTCGGTGGCCAGGTGCTGCGCGATGTAGCCGATCGTCTGCTGCGCGGGCGTCGGCTTGTAACTGAACTTGTCCGCCGGAATCGAATCGAAGGCCTGCGCCAGGTTGCGCTGCAGCGCCATGGTCCGGCCCCGGAACACCGTCGTAATCGGATCGGCGGCCGGCGCGCCCGTCGGCTGCTGCGCGGCCAGCCCGGCAGGCAGCGCGAGCAGCAGGATGGCTGCGTGTGAGAGTTTCATAGGGTCTCCGTGGGCAAAGGGGATTTTCAGCTTAGGCGCGCCGCTCTGCCGCAACAAGGCCCTCTATGCCGGTACCAGCCCCGATCGATATGTGCCGGCCGGCGAACGAGCCGCAATCGACAGCCGGTTCCAGGCGTTGATCGTCGCAACGATCATGGTGAGATCGGCCAGCTCCGTCTCGCTGAATTGCGCGCGCGCAGTCTCGTAGACACTATCCGGCACGCCCGTCTCCGCGACGAAGGTCACCGCTTCCGCCCACGCCAGCGCGGCTCGCTCGCGATCCGTGTAGTACGGCGACTCGCGCCACGCGTCCAGTCCGTACAGCCGCTGCTCGGTTTCGCCCAGCGCGCGCAGATCCTTCCAGTGCATGTCTATGCAATAAGCGCAATGGTTGATCTGCGACGCCCGCAGTTTCACCAGGTGCAGCAGGTTCTCTTCGATACTGCACTGCTTCAGGTATTGCTCGAGATGTTCCATGGCCTCGTACACGCCGGGGCTGTGCTTCGCATAATTGACCCTGACCAAGCTGCTCTCCTTTATTAGTGTGTACGTGTGTCGGTCGCGAGCCAGTTTACCTCCCACGTCCGGCCGCCGTCATCCGAGAACGCTTGCTCGAACTGCCACGCGCCGTTGGGCAGCGCCGCAATCACGAAGCGCACCAGGATGGCGCGGCCGTCGTAGCTGTCCTGGGCGTAAAACGTACCACGACCGTTCTCGAATTCACCGATCACCGGCTTGTCCAGCACGCCGGTCGCACCGTTCGCATAGTAGATGCTCCATTGCCGGGTCTGGGGGTTGTACAAGCGCAGGCTCACACCCTCGATGCTGCGGGTGGCATGCTTCACCTTCAATTCGGCGACGTTGGCACGGCCGTCCAGCAGCGGCCGCACCATCGTGGTTCCGCTCAGCTCGATCCATTCGCTCGAGCCGGACAGCGGCCGCGCGCGGATCCGCACGTTCGTCTGCCAGGCGCCGAACTCGAAGTCGAAGTCACGCTGCCCATCGCGCGGCGCCTGCGCCGCGCTGGTGGCCGGCACCATGAGCACCACCAGCGGCCAGAGCAGCGCGCACGCCAGGTTTCGTCTCACGCGGCCGCCTTTGCCACGGGCAGCCGGAGCCGCGCGGCGCGGGCACGAGGACGACGCTGCATGACGACCGCTCCGGCAATGCACACCGCCGCGCCCACCACCGACAGCAGCGCCACGCGCTCGCCCCGCACCAGCACACCCAGCAGCAGTGCCACCGGCGGAATCAGGAAGGCAATCGCGGATGCGACGGGCGCACCCATGCGTCCCGCAACCGTGACCGTCAGCACGAACGCGACGCCGGTGCCCAGCGCGCCGAGCGCGAGCAGGCTCGCCAGCGGCCACCAGGACCACGTCGCATGGATGACATCGGGAACGCCCAGCGGCGCGGTCAGCAGCAGCGCCACCGCCTGCGCACGCCAGATGACCGGTAGCGCGCCATACGTCTGCTGCAGCGGACGCGCGACGTTGATGGCAATGCCGTACGATGTCACCGCCGCGAGGATCATCACGATGCCGATGGCCGTGCTCGAACCCGCGCTCGCCGTCGGCAGCGCGATCAGCACGCAGCCTACGATGCCGATCGCCAGGCCGATCACGATGTTGCGCGCCGGCGCGCGCCGCGTGAACAGCACCGTGAAGATGGTCGCGAAGAACGGCACCGCTCCATTCATCATGCCGGTCACCGCCGTGCTCACCCGCTGCTCGGCCAGCGAGAACATGGTGAAGGGAAAGGCCATCCAGGTGAGCCCGACCACCGCAATCGCCAGCCAGGCGGACCCGCCGATCGAGCGCCGCGCGGCCGGAAACGCCGACAGTGCCGCAAAGCCGACCAGCAGGCGCACGAACGCCACCCCGTACGGCCCCGTCGCCTCCAGCCCCTCCGCGATGAACAGGAAGGACGCGCCCCAGATGAGGCCGGGCAAAGCGAAGAGAATCCAGTCCTTTTTCATGGCGCAATGATAAGGCACAAGCGGTCTAGCACGAAGATCCATTATCATTATCTTGACTGGACCAATTTCCACGGAGCGACCGCTGCCCAAAACGCCCCCCGCGCTGACCCTCGCGCTGCCGCCGCGCGCGCCCGACAAGCCGGCCTATCTCTGGTTGTGCGACGTGCTCCGCTCCGGCATCCTGGCCGGTCATTTGCCGCCCGGAACCCGCCTGCCACCCACCCGGCAGCTGGCGGAACAGTATGGCCTGTCGCGCGGCACCGTGGTGGCCGCTTTCGCTCAGCTGCGGGCGGAAGGTTACACCGCGCCGCGCACCGGCTCCGGCACATACGTATGCCGTACCATTCCCGAGCAGCTGCTGAAGGCGGGGAAGTCGAGCGAGACGCGGCATTTTGGCGGGCGACGTCGCAGCACGTCGAATTTCCTGAAGCAGATCGGTCCGACATCGTACTTCGAGGCACCATCCAGCCGGGCCTTCCGGGCCAATCAACCGGCACTCGACCTGTTTCCGACCACTTTGTGGGCGCAGGTAGCTGCGCGTCGGCTGCGCAAGGCGTCGGCGTTCGATCTGCTGTCGTGTCCGGCCACCGGGTATCGGCCTTTGCGCGAGGCGATCGCGCATTACCTGAATACCTCGCGCGGCGTGAAATGCACGCCCGAGCAGGTTGCGATCGTGTCGGGATTGCAGGAAGCGATCTACCTGTGCGCGCGCATGTTCCTCAATCCGGGGGATCGTGTGTGCCTGGAGGATCCGGGCTATGGTGGCGCCGCGCGGATATTCCGCGCACTGGGAGCCAGGCTGATCCCGGTGCCGGTGGATGAGCAGGGCATGAAGGTGCCGACGTCGCGCGCGAAAAACATCCGGCTGGTCTACGTCACCCCCGCGCATCAGTACCCGCTCGGCGTGACCATGTCGGCGGGCCGGCGGATGGAGCTGCTCAAATGGACGCGTGGCAATGATGCGGTCATTCTCGAGGACGACTACGACAGCGAGTATCGCTATGCGGGTCGCCCGATGCCGGCCCTGCAGGGACTGGACGTGCAGGGTGTGGTAATTTTCACGGGCAGCTTCAGCAAGGTGCTGTTCCCCTCGCTGCGCCTGGGCTACCTGGTGGTGCCGCCCGACCTGGTGGACCACGTGGCGGCCATCAAGTCGCTGACCAGCCGTCATGCGCCGGTGCTCGAGCAGGCGGTACTGACCGACTTCATTACGGGCGGTCATTTCGCGCGTCATATCCGGCGGATGCGTGAGGTGTATGCGGAGCGGCTGCACGCCTTGATGAGTGGCGCGCAGAAGCACCTCGGCGGATTGCTGGACATCCCACCGATCGAGGGCGGCCTGCAGACGGTCGGCTGGTTGAATCCGGGAACGGACGCGTGCCGGGTCGCCCGCGCCGCCGCGGATCGAGGCGTTGAAGTCGTCGCGCTGAACGAGTTCTGCCTGGGCGGACAGTTACGGCAGGGTCTGCAGATCGGATTCGCGGCGGTGGATTTGAAGGAGATCGAGCGAGGACTGGTCGAATTGGCGAAGGTCATTCAACATTAGGCAGAGAGCGGTTGAGGTCTGTTTGGGAAGGCGACATTGCTTTCGAGCAGGGTAACCAGGTGCACGCGCTTCTGCTGCATTCATCGCAGAGGAGGCCGCGACACCAACGTTGGAGCCCCGCCAATCATCCAGTTCAGCCAGCGGCCCGATTTCTTGATAAAACAAATACAGCTGGACGATCAATGACGTAATCGTAAGCCCAGCGCGCAGGCGAGGCGGCCTCCTGCGATGAACGCAGCAGATGCGCCTGAATACCGTTACCAAGCTCGAGAGCAATCCACTCGATCAACCCAAACCCGAAACCCACCATGAAGAAACTCACATCGATATTGGCACTGCTGGCGACGCTCGCGGCGCCGCTCGCCGCCCAGCAACTCACGACTGGTGAGCGTGCCGCCATCGACAGTGTAGCGCGCGCCGTGCTGGCTTCGACCGGTGCGCCGAGCGCATCCATCGCCGTGGTACGCGGTGGTACGATCGTTTACGAGCAGGGTTACGGTGAAGCGCGCACCGAGCCGAAGACGCCGGCCGCCACGGGCATGCGCTACGCGATCGGCTCGGTGAGCAAGCAGTTCACGGCCGCGGCGGTACTCATGCTCGTGGAAGAAGGCAAGCTCTCGCTCGATGACCGGGTGGCGAAATGGTTTCCGAAGCTGACGCGCGCGAACGAGATCACCATCCGCAATCTCCTCTCGATGACGTCCGGCTACCAGGATTACTGGCCGCAGGATTTCGTCTTTCCGGACATGCAGCGCGCGACCACCGCTGACGCGATCATGCAGCGGTGGGCGGGGAAGGCGCTGGACTTCGAGCCGGGCAGCAAATGGCAGTACAGCAACACCAACTACGTGATTGCCGCGGCCATCGTGGAGCGGGTAGCGGGCGTGCCGTTCATGGATTTCCTGCGCGCTCGCATCTTCACGCCGTTGAAGATGACGTCGGTCGCGGATTACAACGAGGGCCCGCTCTCCAGCAGCGATGCGGGCATGTATCTGCGCAACGCGCTGGGGCCGCTGCGCACCGCACCGAAGGAAGCCCAAGGCTGGCTGTTCGGCGCCGGCCAGCTCGCCATGACGGCGCACGACCTGGCCTTGTGGAACCAGTCGGTGATCGGTCGTACGCTGCTGAAGCCGCAGTCGTACGACGTGATGCAGCGGGATATGCTGCTGACTACCGGCACCGCAACCGGGTATGGGCTGGGCGTCAGCATCAGCACGCCGGGCGGGCGCCGGCGCATCTCGCATGGCGGCGCCGTGTCGGGTTATACGACCAGTAACGAAGTGCTGCCGGAGGAGCGTGCGGCTATCACCGTGTTCACCAACATCTATCCGGGCGCGGCGGGCGCGCCCGGACAGATCGCCTCGCGCATTCGCAACATTATCCTGGCTCCAGCCGCCGATCCGGACACGGCCGCCGATGTGCTGGCGCGCCGCATTTATGATGGGCTGCTACGCGGTACTGTCGACCGGGCGTTTTTCACGCCGGCGGCGAATGCGTACTTCACGCCGCAGGTGCTCACGGATTACCAGAACAGCTTGACGCCGCTCGGTGCGCCCACCGAATTCACCCGTCAGGGCGACTCGGTGCGCGGCGGCATGAAGCTGCGCTTCTACCGGATCCGGGCAGGTAGCGTGATCATGGATCTGACGACCATGACCATGCCCGATGGAAAGATCGAGCAGTACATCATCTCACGCGCCGGTTGAGGGCGCGCTGCCGCGGCGGTTCTCGTAGAGTGCGCGCACGGTCTCGATCGTGTCCGCTTCATCCACGCGCTTGTCGGGGCGATACCCTTTGACCCGCGCGAAGCGCAGGGCCAGTCCGCCGGGATAGCGCGGACTGGCCTGGATGTCGTCGAAGGCAACCTCCACCACGATTTCCGGCCGCACGTAGACCGTCCATTCATCGTGGTGCGTCTCGCGCGCCAGGAATTCGCGCGTCTGCCACGCCAGCATTTCGTCGGTCATGCCCTTGAAAGTCTTGCCCAGCATGACGAAGCCGCCGCGCGGATCGCGCGCGCCCAGATGCAGGTTGCTGAGCGAGCCCTGCCGGCGGCCGTGCCCCCATTCGGCCGCGAGCACCACCAGGTCGAGCGTCGTTGCCGACTTGACCTTCAACCAGCTGGCGCCGCGGCGGCCCGCCTCGTAAGGCGCATTGAGCGCTTTGGCGACGACACCTTCGTGCCCGGCAGCGAGCGCTTCCTTCATGAACGTCTCGGCGTGCTCCCGATCGCCGGTGACGATCCGCGGCACGACCAGCGGCCGGCCGGCCGCCGCGGTCAGCTCCGCGAAGCGTTCGCTCGCGCCCCGGTCCAGCAGTGTGTTGCCGTCATGGTAGAGGCAATCGAAAAAGAACGCGCGCATCGGCAGCTCGGCCTGCAGTGTGGCGATGTCGCGGCGGCGGCCGAACCGTTTCATGGTCGTCTGGAAATCGTGGGGCCGGCCATTCGGCTGCAGCACGATCGCCTCGCCGTCCAGCACCAGCTCCCGGGCCGGCAGTCCTCGCACCACTTCGACCAGCTCGGGAACGGCATCGGTGACTTCATTCAGGCGACGGCTGTAGATGCGCACGTCCTGGTTCGCCTTGTGCACCTGGATGCGCGCGCCATCCAGTTTGTGCTCGAAGGCCGCTTCGCCCAGGCGCGACAAGGCATCCGCGACATCGCTCGCGCTCTGCGCGAGCATGGGCGCGAGCGGCCGGAACAGCTGCACACCGAACGCGCTCAGCGCGGGGAGGCCGCCGCTCAGCGCGGCGTGCGCGACCGCAGGCAGACTGCCGGACAGCATGAAGGCGCGGCGGATCTC
>CBJLQC010000097.1:0-7662 GCA_966424955.1 uncultured bacterium
AGCACGGTCAGCCACGGCAGCTCGAACCCTTGCAGGAACACCCGGCCCAGGGCCCCCGGCACGCTGTCGCGTGTCATGGATACGGCCCACGAGATGGATACCGTCGGGATGACCACCGCGTACCGCGCCCAGCCGGGCATCCGCAACAGCACGGGTACCATCGCAAAGAACAGCAGGGGCACGGCCGGCACGATGTAGCGCACCCCCGTGTTCCACTGCAGGAAGGCGAACGCCACGCAGCTCAGGAACAGGTAGAGTGCACACGACGCCGACAGGATGAGCCACAGCTCTTCCCGGTTCAGGCCGCCCTCGCGGCGGCGGATGAACGGCGCCGCCAGCGCCAGCATGAGCATGGGACAGAACACGAAGAGTCCGAACTGCGGATCGAACAGGTTGCGCCACAGCAGCTCGACATTCGGCCAGAAGAAGCCGTTCCAGCCGAGCACGCTGTAACGCGTGGGCGGCATGTAACTCTGCGCAGGCAGCAGAGGATTGCCGAACGCAGCCCATTGATAGCCGAGCAACAGCGCGATCGGACCGGCTGCGCCGGCCACATAACGCACCCCCCAACGAAGACCATGCGCCGGGCCCTGTCGCTGCCACCCCTGCGCGATCACCCACAATCCGAACGCGATGCAGAGCGGCATGGCGCTGTAGTCCAGCAGCAGTGAGCTGCCGAGCGCCAGTCCGATGAGAAAGAGCCGCCGGTTCGGCGACGCATCCGCACGGTCGCGCGCCAGTGCGGACGCAGCCAGGTAGGCGGCCAGCACGGCGTGCGCCATCAGCACGTTCTGGTTCAGAAACGCCGAGCGGAAGAAGATCGGCGTGCCGAATGCGTAGAGGAGCGCCAGCCAGAGCGCCTTGCGCTCATCGTGCAGCGTACGGCGCAAATACAGAAAGACCGCAACGGCGGCGGCACCTCCCAGCGGGACCATGAGGCCCGCGTGCATCGCGGCGGCCGCCAGGCCGAGCTTGATGTCGAGGCCCCGCGCACGCACTGCATCGAAGAACTTGTTGCGATTCGGACGCGGATCGTCGTAGGTCGCATCCGGCTTGGGTGCCAGCAGCTGCGGCTTCCAGCGATACAGCATCTCGAACGCCGGCCGCGCCACGAAGTAGGGCACGGCTCCCAGCAGCGAAGCGCCCGGGTTGTTGTTGATGTATGCGCCCCGGCCGGCCAGCTCGAACAGGTCGGGATGCAGGCCGAGGTAGTCGTCGACGCGGATGGAGGCGTGCTCGGCCAGCGTGATCGCCAGGTACGTTTCGCGCGCGACGTCGGATGCGAAATGCACGGTGTAGATCAGCCAGACGGTGAAGAACAGCCGCCACGCGACCGGATCCCGCCAGCGCCGGCGTGCCGTGTTCATGCCGGTCCGCTCCGTGAGCGGAGACACATCAACTGTCGCCATCACGCGCTTCATTCGGGAGCGCGGGCAGGGCGCAGACGTATACGTCGCCGTCGCCCACGGTGCTGTCGAATTTCACTGCGCCTCCGCATTCCGAGGTGATCGTCTGCATGATGGCTGGCGCTTCGTGCGCTATATAGCGAGGAAATGTATAGACCAGCCAGACCCGCCGTCCTGCGCGCAGGCGCGCCAGGTTGGCCGCCGGGTCATCCGCCGGGTCATCCCGGAACGTCAGCCGTTGCCACGGCTTGCCATAATATTCGAGGTAGGCGTACCAGGTCGCATTGAGGACGCCCACACGATCGCCCGGCTGCGCCCGCTGCTCGACGTAGGCGGCAGCGCCTGTGAACGCCTGCTTGGGGTGCGCGTAGTTGTAGCGTAGCGAGCGCGCGGACGCGAGCACCACCAGCACGACCATGATGGTGGCGGCCGCTTGCGCGGAGGCGGGCCGGCGCGCCTCCGGGCGCAGCCGAGCCATCGCGTCGGCCATCGACATCACGCCGCGCACCACGATCAGCAGCGCAAAGCCGATCAGGAAGAAGAAGAAGCGCGGATACATGGTGCCGCGTCCCATCAGCGCACCCGCGATCGTCGTCAGACCGGGCAGCACGAACAGCGCGAGAGCGAGCAGGTTGCGGCGCGCATAACTCGCCAGGCCGATGGCGAACACCAGCCCGCCCGCGAGCACCGGCCAGCCGCCACCCAATCCCAGGCGCAGGACGCGCAGGCCTTCATCGAGCGCCCACGCCGGCGTCGAAACACCCAGCAGGCGGGACGGTCGATTCAGGAAGAAGTTCAGCACCTCGCTGATGAGCGGCGCGTACAGGAGCAGCGTCGCGGCCGCACCGGCCAGGAAGCCGTACGTCGGCAGTCGCCATGGCAAGCGCGGCCTCGACCACGGCAGGATCAGCCACGCGCAGATCAGGACGTGCGCCGCCACGAGAAAGATCATCGTGAGATGCGTGTAGATACCGAGCGCCGCGACCACGCCGTACGCCACGAATTTCGACGCACTGCACTCGCGGATCCCGCGATACAGCAGATACGTGGTCAGCATGGTCCAGAAAGCGAGCATGGTGTAGCCGCGCGCGTTCTGTGAAAACCAGACGTGATGGTACGACACCGACAGGATCGCCGCCGCCATCAAACCTTCGCGCCGCGAAGCAATGCGTGCACCCAGCAGATAGAGGAGCGGTATGGAAGCCGTGCCGAACAACAGCGCGGGCAGCCGGATCGCCAGCGGCGATTCCCCGAACATCACGATGCCCAGGTGGGCGAGCAGCGAATAGAGCGGATGCTGGTTGTCGCCTTCGTAGACGGTCAGCAATCCCACGAACGAGCGGCGGAACGACAGAATGGAGGCATACATCTCATCCAGCCACAACTCGCCGTTGGCGCCGACCAGCCGGAGCACGAGCGCCACCAGCGTCAGGCCGGCCACGGCCACCCACACCAGCCGTGTCGTGTCGCGGCCGGACACCCTCGGCACGCCGGCGGTGTCGTGTTGCAGTACCGCGGGCGCGCTCATGCTTCCGCCTCCAGCGCCTGCCGGAGTCCGCTGCGCCAGTCAACGCGTGGCGTCCAGCCGAGCACCGCCTTGGCGCGCTCGTTCGTATAGTGCAGCGGCTTGCAGCGCGCATCCAGGCTGGCGCGGTTCAGCAGATCGGGTGCGCGTGGTCCCGCCAGCGACGCCGCTTTCGCCATCGTCGTGAGCGATGCCCACGACACGCGTAACGTCTTTGGCCGCTGCCGCTGGCCGGCCGCCAGCTCGCGCACATACTCGCCGCGGTGCGGCAGCTCATCATCGACGAGGTTCAGAACGCAGCCGCGGGCGTCATGATTCTCGGCCGCGAGGACAATCGCTTCGGCGCAGTTCTGCACGTGTGTGAGGGGGAGCGGAGAGTCGGGTGCAAGGCACAGCCAGAAACCGCCGGGCAGCTGCGCGCCCAGGTGGTGGAACCAGGTACGACCCGGTCCGAACACGATGCCCGGCCTCACGATCGTCCAGCTCAATCCGGGCGCGCCGCGCACCAGCGCCTCCTGCTCCAGCTTCGCCCGGATGTAGGGCGCGCGTCGGTCGAGGTGCGCTTCCAGCGGCGTGTCCTCGTCCAGCCGGCCGTGCACGGCCGGCGAGCTGTGGTTGTAGACCGCGAAGCTGCCAATCAACACAATGTCGCGCACACCCGCATCCGCCATCGCCGACAGCAGCGTGCGCGTTCCGCCCACGGTGATCGCTTGCTGCGTGGCGGCATCGCCGCCCAGCGCGGCCGCGCAGTGAATCACAACGTCGGCGCCGCGCAATATTGCCGGCAAGCCTGCGCCGGTCCGCAAATCCACGCCGATCGCGCCGTTGCCGCCGTGCTGCGGACCGGCCATGGCGACCACCTCGTGGCCACGCCCCTGCGCTTCCGCCACGACGTGTCGGCCGATGAAGCCGCTCGCCCCCGTCACGGCCATTCGCATCACTAGAGATTTCTGCGGATCATCTCGTCCGCGATGAAGTGGGCGGCGCGCGCCGACAATGCCATGATGCTCAGTCCCGGGTTCTGGAAGGGTGCGGTCGTGAATGCGGCGGTATCAGTGACGAAAACGTTGCGGGCATCCCAGCATTGGTTGTGGGCGTTGAGCACCGACGTGCGCGCGTCGTTGCCCATCACGGCACCACCGCATTCGTGCACCGCGGAGCCCGGCACCAGCGCGCCTTCCGCGGTATACACGAGCGGCGCCGCCATGCGGTAGAACAGCTTGCTCACCAGCGTCTCGCCGCCCAGCGTATCGAGCTGCAGCCCGAACGCCTGCGCCAGCTCTTCCAATGACTGCTTCATGTCACGGACCATGGCGCGCTCGTTCTCGGAATGCGCACAGGTGACTTTCGCGATCGGAATGCCCCACGCATCGGTCCTCGTCGTGTCCAGCTCCACGAAGTTCTCGTAGCGCGGCAGCATCTCACCAATGGCCATGAAGAACCAGCCCGGCGCGATCCGCCCAACCGAGCCGAGCAGCGCGTAGCCGCGCAGGAAGTCGGCGTCCCGCTTGCCGTTCACATTGCGGAAGCTCGGAATGTACAAACCCGACTGTGCGCCGAAGTCGTACGGATCACCCTTCACGCCGGCTTCCAGCGGCTCGAGCGGGCCGGCGCGGAAAACCATGACGTGATCCGTGAGGTAGTGTCCGAGCGTGCCCGACGCGTTGCCCAGGCCGTGCGGATGCGCGGCGGATCGCGAGTTGAGCATGATGCGCACGGACTCGATCGCCGACGCGCATACGACCACGACGCGGCCCTGTACCTCGTGCTCCTGCTTCGTCACCCGATCGACGAACACGACGCCGGTTGCTTGGCCCGAGGCATCGGTCGTGATCCGGCTCGCTACCGCATCGCAGCGCAGCGTCAGCTTGCCCGTTGCCTGGGCGGCGAGGATCGGCAGGGGCGTGCGCTGCGGGTTGTGTTTGATAATCCGGCAGGTCGTGCCCGGATGGCCAGGCCATTTTTCGGGCAGGTCCTCCAGCATCCGCTGCTCTATGGCCGTGACCGGCAGTGGCTGGTCGAACTTGCCGTCCGGAATGCTCGCGATGCCGGCCGGACTGCCGTGTACCCCCAGGAATTCCTCTACCCGATCGTACCAGGGCGCCAGCTCGTCATATCCGATCGGCCAATTCGCGCCGAAGCCATCCTGATCCGCCGCCTTGAACTCGTGATCCGACATGCGCAGCGCGTTGCGACCCCACAAATGCAGCTTGCCGCCCAGCTGGCGCGCGCGGTACCAGTTGAACGGTTTGCCCGGCGCGGTGCGGTACGGATTCTCTCGATCATTGACGAAGAGATGGCGCGTGAGCGGACTGTACGACATGCAGCGGGCCTGGATGTGCTGCCCGCCCAGGACGGCCCGTGCGCGACTGAGCAGCTGGATCTTGGAATGCGCTCGCTCGGCCGGCGGCGGGAAATCCGCCACCGGGTCGAGCGAACGGCCGGCCTCCAGCAAAATGGTGCGGAGGCCGCGCTCGGTGAGCTCTTTCGCGGCCCAGCCGCCCGCGACTCCGGATCCTATGACGATGGCGTCGTAAACTTCCGACTGCGACACGTTAGGCTCGATTCGTGAGATAGCCCCACACTTCGCCGGTCGTCCAGGCGCAGGTGAGGATGGCGGCCGCCGGTGCGGCGCGCAGGTAGCGGTCGAAATTGCCCTTCTTCATTTGCGTGCGACCGTGCCGGACCAGCAGCAGAAAGGGGATGAAGGGGCCGAACGCCGCGCACGCGAGCCGCCTCGGCAGACTCATGTGCAGCGCGCGAATGTGACCGAACAACCGCCCCCAGTGAAAGCGCTCCGGCAGCAGCGCACCGAGTGTCGTCACCGGGCGCAGGTGCTCGACGACCACATCCGAGCTGAGATAGAGGGTTTCACCGCGCTGGAGCAGCGCCCAGTGCACCACGGGCTCGCGAAAGCGCTCCTGCCACAGCTCGCGCGTTTCCTCGAGCGTCTTGCGCTTGTAGGAAACGTTGATGTCGGTCACCCAATTCGCGGGCCCGCTCTCGAACGGCAGACCATACCGTCCGAAATCGCAAACATAGAATGCCCAGTTGAGCAGGTTCGTCGGCGCGCATTCGACACCGCCGCCGATCACGCCATAGGGCTGCTCGTGCTGCTTCACGAGATTGCGCGCCCAGTCCGGCCGGGGCGCGCCGCGATCTTCCAGAATCGCGATGATGTCACCGGTAGCTGCGGCCAGCCCGGCCGCGCGCCGGCGATCGTACAGCTCATGTTGTCCTGCCGCCGTGCCGAGCGAGCGCTCCGTCTGGATGACACCGAGATCGAGAAATCGTGCGTCCGGGAATTCCCGCGCCAGCATCGCGGTCTCCGCAATGCTCGCGTCGAAGGGCACCAGCACCTCGAGGCGCGGCGCATCGCGCTGCTGGCTCAGTGCCGTGAGAAAACGGCGCAGCACGTCGCCACCGTCGATGATGGTGGTCACCACGCTCAGCAACGGATCCGGCACCGCTGTCATACGGGAACGGGGCGGGGCACCAGGTGCACGACTTCCCCGGTCTCCGTGCTCTGCCTCACCGCATCGGCGATGGCCACGGCATTCACGCCGTCGTAGCCGTCCGCCAGCCGGCCGTGATCACGGCCATTGGCCATTTCCAGGAAATCGCGCAGCTCGCCGCGGAACGAGCGCAGCGCCGTGCTGTGCCACGTCTTCAGCCTTTCGCGAACCATGATCTCGGGATAGAAATACCGTTTGCGCTTGCGTCGCCCGCCCGGCCGGTCCTGCGTGATGATCACGTTCTGCATGGGTGCGTACGAGCCACGCACCATGCCGTGCGTGCCGTACACTTCGACATAGAAGAGGTAGCCCTTCCACTCGTTCCACGTCGCGTGATAGCTGGCCGTCAATCCGTCGGCGTTGCGGAAAATCGCGATCGCGTTGTCTTCCGAGCCCGCCACCCGCCACACGTTCTCCGACATCACGCCATAGACCTGCGTGATGCCGCCCATCAGGTATTGGGCGACGTCGGTCATGTGAATGCCCACGTCCATCATCGCCCCGCCGCCTGATTCCGGAGCCTTGTACTGCCAATCCACCCGGAACTTGGGCAGCCCTTCGTGACCTCCGAATACGCGCAGGTGATCGACGTCGCCGATCCGGCCCTCGTCGACCGCGTTCTTCACGAACTCGATACACGGGTAATAGCGGAGGTTGAAGCCGACGGCGAGCGCCACACCCGCATCTTCCGCGGCTTCCAGGATGCGTCGGCTGGAATCCACGGTATTCGAGAGCGGCTTTTCGCAAAGCACGTGACGGCCCCGTTCGAGCGCGCCCAGGCAGGCTTCTTCATGCCGGTGTACCGGCGATGAAACGATCACGGCGTCCATGTCGACGCTGAGAAATTCTTCGAGATTCGCCACCGCCCGCGCCGCGCTGCCGGCCGCCGTTGCCGCGGCGGCGGGAGACGGGTCCAGCACCGCGACCAGCTCGGTCGATGGGTTTTCCTTGATGGACTGCGCGCGGAGCTGTCCAATGACGCCGGCGCCGACGATGCCAAATCGCATTGTAGTGGGCTTAGAGTAAAAACAGGTTCTGCCGGCACGGCCAGTTGCAAGAATCGGCGCAGGCGCTGCATGCGTGAACAGGCAGCTAAGCTACTGTAAATTCAACGGGTTTCAGGCTCTGGTCAGGACACGCCCGCAAGGCCGGACGCCCGAGTGTTGCGGAGCTGCCACAGGGCAAACCCGGACCGTTTTCCCTGGATTGCGACGCC
>CBJLQC010000098.1:0-7568 GCA_966424955.1 uncultured bacterium
CCGAGGCGGTGAGGGTGCGCTCGCCGCCCGAAAGCAGCGAGAGTGTCTGCTGGCGCTTGCCTGGCGGGCGGGCCAGGATCTCGACGCCCATACCTTCAACGCTTTCGTGGCTCTCGCCATTGCCGTTGTCGCCGTTGCCCGCTTCCACCAGTGCGGGACGCGGCTTGAACTCGGGGAGCGGCAAGCCCGCGGCCAACAGATCGACATCCTCGCGGTCGAGCGTCTCCCGCTCGAGCAGCGCTTCCGAGATCTTCTCGAGCAGCACCCGGTTCTCGCTCAGCGTTTTGCGGGCACGCTCGTACGCTTCATCGAGAATGCGCTTGACCTCATCATCCACGTTTTCCGACGTGCGCTCCGACACCTCGCGGCGCTGCACCAGCTCCCGGCCGAGGAAGACTTCCTGC
The DNA here is from genome assembly GCA_966424955.1 of uncultured bacterium. GTDB lineage: Bacteria > Gemmatimonadota > Gemmatimonadetes > Longimicrobiales > RSA9 > CBJLQC01. The sequence continues at coordinate 405 of CBJLQC010000098.1, forward strand.
TCGGAATCACCCACGGACATGGGGCCAATCACATCGCTCATGCCGAACTGCGTGACCATGCGCCGCGCCATGGCGGTAGCCCGCTCGATGTCGTTACCGGCGCCTGTCGTGATCTTCTCGGGACCAAAAATCAGCTCTTCCGCGGCGCGCCCGCCGTACAACATCGCGAGGTTGGAGAGCAGATAGTCCTTCGAGTAGGAATGACGATCTTCTTCCGGCAGCGAAGCGGTAATGCCGAGCGCGCGGCCGCGCGGCACGATCGTGATCTTGTGCACGGGGTCGAGCCCGGGCGTGCGCAACGCGACGACCGCATGGCCGGCCTCGTGGTAGGCCGTCAGCTCACGCTCCTTCTCGGAAAGCACCAGGCTTTTGCGCTCGGCGCCCAGCATGACCTTGTCCTTCGCGTCCTCGAGATCGTCCATGAAGACCTTCTCGCGGCCGCGTCGCGCCGCCAGCAGGGCAGCTTCGTTGACGAGGTTCGCCAGATCGGCGCCGCTCATGCCCGGCGTACCGCGGGCGATCTTGCTGATCTCCACGTTATCGGCCAGCGGCACCTTCTTGAGGTGCACGCGCAGGATGCCTTCGCGGCCACGCACATCCGGCGCATCCACCACGACCTGGCGGTCGAAGCGCCCCGGACGCAACAGCGCGGGATCGAGCACATCGGGCCGGTTGGTGGCGGCCAGCAGGATCACGCCGTCGTTGGATTCGAACCCGTCCATTTCGACCAGCAGCTGGTTGAGCGTTTGCTCGCGCTCGTCATGGCCACCGCCCAGGCCGGCGCCGCGATGACGGCCGACCGCATCGATTTCGTCGATGAAGATGATGCAGGGCGCGTGTGCCTTCCCCTGCTCGAACAGGTCACGCACGCGCGAGGCGCCCACGCCGACGAACATCTCCACGAAATCGGAGCCCGACATCGAGAAGAAGGGACGGGCCGCCTCACCGGCCACCGCGCGCGCAAGCAGCGTCTTGCCGGTGCCGGGCGGACCGATCAGCAGCACGCCTTTGGGCAGACGGCCGCCCAGTCGGCTGAACTTCTGAGGATCCTTCAGGAATTCGATGATCTCCTGCAACTCGTACTTGGCCTCATCGGCGCCCGCGACATCCGCGAAAGTCACCTTCGGTGTGTCGCCCGTTAACAGACGCGCTTTGGACTTGCCGAACTGGAACGCCTTCGAGCCGCCCGCCTGCATCTGGCGGAACATGAAGAACCAGAAGCCGATGATGAGAATCCACGGCAACGCGCCCAGAATGAGCGCGAGCCAGTTCTGGCGATTGTTGTCCGCGCCGATCTTGACGCCACCTTCTTCCAGGGCAGCGACGACCCGCTCGGTGGTGCCTTTCGGGATTTCCGTCCAGAAATCCGAGATCTTCTTGTTGCTGCTGGTCGTGATCGGTTGGCGCAGCTTGCCTTCAATGCGTTCGCCGGCGACCACTGTGACGGAGTCGACGTTGGCCTCCGCCAGTTGCGCCCGCAGCTGCCAGTACTCCAGCCGGGCCAGCTCCTTCTGACGGGAGTTGGTCAGCTGGTAGATCATGACGGGAATCAAAAACATGAGCAGCCAGAACGACAGGCCGCGGGACATACGCCCCCAGCGGCTCGGTGTCTTTGGACTGCGGTTGGAATCGCGCTCCGACATCTGCCTGTATTCGATTAAAAGACAACGGACCGGCTTGAATTTAACCAATACCCCCGGGAAGCGCCCTAGGTGCGCTTTTCCGGGCGCGGGATCGTCCTCGTCCTCGGGATCGGCCTAATAGCGATTCCGCCCGATCCCCATCCCGTGCACGAGCACACGCCCCAAATCCGGGCCCGGGACCCGCAACCAGCGCCGATCCCTATAGCGAAGCTATAAAAGGAAGGTTGCGGTACTTCTCGGAATGGTCGAGCCCGTAGCCAATGAGAAATTCCTGAGGCGCATCGAAGCCGATCCAGCGTGGCTCCTTGACCAGGTTGGGCGCCACATGCTTATGCAGCAGGGCGACGATCTCGAGGCTCCGCGGACCGCGGCTCTCGAGCATGGGAATCAGGCGGTTCATCGTATTTCCGCTGTCTACGATGTCCTCGACCAGCAGCAAATGCCGCCCTTCGAAGTCGGCATCGGGATCGTAGACCAGCTTCACATCGCCGCTGCTGACCGTGCCACTGCCATAGCTGGAGGCGACCAGAAAATCGACCTGCACCGGGCGCTCGATGTGGCGGACCAGGTCCGCCAGGAAGATGAAGGAGCCTTTCAGCAGGCCGAGGACCAGCAGCGGTTCGCCTTCCCCATACGACCGCGTGATCTCCTTGCCCATCTCGCGCACGCGCTGCGCGATCTGCTCTTCCGAGTAAGTAATCTTGCGCACGTCCTGGCCACCTGTGCGGGCGCGGACTTCAGCTTGTCTCGACATGCGTTACCGTAATGGTTAGGGCAGGAGCGGCGGGGGCCGGCGGCGCGAGACTCGAGCGCGCGACACCTATGACCCAGCAAATTCGCCCGTCCGCGTCCGCCAGAATGGGAACCGATGCGCGCTGGTGAAAGGCCACGCGAGCTTCGGCAAACAGCTTTTTCAATTTCTTGGAGCCGTACGCCAGCTGCATGCGATCGCCCGGCCGCCAGCCACGCATCGCCAGTGGAAACCGCAGCGACTCGCAATCGAAGCGGGCACTACCTTCAGCATGGCCGGGCGAGGTCGTCCAGTGTGCTCGCCAGCGCTCACCACCGATCGTCGCTTCGCCAACGCCATCCGCGCAACCTGGAATAACCAGCTGCTCCTGCACGTGCACGTCACGCGCGCGCACGACACGCAGGGCATCATACGCGCGCTCGAGCCGGATGCCCTGACCGAGGACATAGCTGCTGCCGCTGGCGCCCTGCCTGATGAAGCGCAACATGGCTTGCGTGCTTCGCCGATCGGGTACCACACCAAACCGGCGCAATTCGCGACGCACCAGCCGGGCCTGAATCTCGCCATCATATTCCTGCAAAACCGTTATGGCAAGCTGGCTTACGTCACGCGTGCGAGAGACGATGAGGCGCGGCCGGATGTCGTCGAGCAACACTCGCCACGAGCGCTCCGCGCGCGCCGCGTGCCGGGCCAGCGCGAGAACCGCTTGCGGCGATTGCGGCTGCACCGTTTGCATGACAGGAATCAACGCGCGCCGGATGCGATTGCGCACGAACCGGTCGGTCTCGTTGGTCGGATCTTCCCGGAAGGCGATATCGTGGGCCACGGCATAATCCACCAGCTCGGTTTTCCGGAAGCGCAGCAGTGGACGAATAATGGCGCCGCGCCGGACCGGAATACCCGCCAGGCCGGGCAGGCCCGTGCCGCGCAGAATCCGGTAGAGCACGGTTTCGATCTGATCGTCGGCGTGATGTGCCGTGGCCATGCGCGCAGCACCGGCCTCTCGCATGGCCTCGGTGAGAAACGCGTAGCGCGCCGCGCGCGCAGCCGTTTCCCCATACAGGGCCTGCGACGAGCGCCGCGCCTTGAGCGGAACACCCCATGCCCTGCACACGCCGGCTAGCCAATCCGCATCCTGGGCACTGTTCGCGCGCATGCCGTGATCGAAATGCGCGGCGGTGATGGTAATACCCAACTCCGCGCGCGCCTCGCGCAGCAAGTGCAGGAGAACCATCGAATCGACGCCGCCTGATACCGCGACCAGCACATGATCGCCGGACGCGAGCAGCCCGCGCCCTCGCACGAAGCGAATCAAACGCGCGCGCAGCTCGGCCGGCATGCTCAGGCCGGCAGTCCGGGCGGCAGCGGTCGCCCCGCGCGCCGATGCAGCAGCTGCGCGAGGCGATCGGGACGATCGGTGACGAGCCCATCGACGCCCCAGTCGAGCAACCGCTCCATGTCCGCAGTCTCATTGACCGTCCATACATGGACCAGCACGCCCGCCCGGTGCATATCGGCGACCAGCCGTGGTGTTACGATGCGCCGGCCGCGATAAACCTCGCAGGTCTGCACTACGTCAGCGGCCAGTCGGCCGAAACGCGCGAGGCGGCAGCGATGCAGCACGAAAAAGGGCATCGCTTCTTCCAGCGAGGCGCTTTTGGGACCGGTGTAGGAAGCGAACCGGGTACGCAGCACGTTGCGCTCGCCGGCCGCAATCACGCGGTCGGTCAGCTGGTGGCGTGCGATCGCGCGAAAGAGCGGTTCCTGGGCATCCGCGCTCTTCACTTCTACGGTGAATCGCAGGTTGGGCAAAGCGGCAAAAACCTCATCAATGGTCGGGATGCGAGCCCCCTGCCCACGGCAGGGAAAAGTCGCGCCGCCGTCCCGACTGAACCGATAGCCGGCATCCAGCTGCTGCAGCTCGGCCAAAGTCATACCGGCAACCAGGCCGGCGCCGTTCGTCGTGCGATCTACCGTCGCATCATGCATGACCACGCAATGGCCGTCGGCGCTCGCGCGTACGTCCAGCTCGATCATGTCGGCCTGCCAGCGCTCCGCCGCATCCCGAAACGCGACCATCGTATTTTCAGGCATGAGCGCGCTGCCGCCGCGATGCGCGATCAGCAGCGGACCACCCTGCAGGACAGGATGGATCGGGCGTCCGTTCATGGAGTCAGTCGTCGGAATCGGCGGAGAACTGCAGCCGGTCCACGGCTATGTTGTGCAGACGGTAAAGTACGAGGTCGATCAGCCGCTCGGTCATGTCGCGCTCCAGCACGGCATGCGGTTCCTGCTCCGGGAGCAGCTCGAGGTACCGCGTCGAGAGAAAGAGCAGAACGTCTTCCACCACTTCGGGGCGCGGGCAGGCCGGCACCGGTGAATGGGCGCTGGCCTCCTTCAACAGCAATCCATCGATGAACGCCAGGAAACCCGGGAACGCGAACTCCACGAGCGCGCTGCCTCCCTCCATTTCCTCGGACGTGAGCTTCTCCCATTCCAGCTCGTTCCAATACAAATCCTCGGCTTCTTCGCGCAGGAATTGACGACGATCAGGTGCTAAACCGGACGGGCGGGGCGGGACAAGTGCGCTCTGTAAAATCTGCTCGAGGCGAGCACGGCGCCGTGCAAGAAAAACTTCGGGGTGAAGCTTGCGACCGGTCATCTCCGGCAATGTAGAGCGACGCGTGGGCGGGCCGCCAGAGCACCCGCCCCGAATCATGCGGCTTTTATTACCGGGTCTTCGGGGAATGCGTACGGCGCCAATTCATCAGGATAGCTTTCGTACAGCAAGGGCGGTACGGTCGCCGGCTCTTCAGTCAGCAGCGCCTTGAACTGAACTGCATTGACGACGGCTTGTGCCTTGTAGTGATTATTGAAGACGACATCGACGTTCTCGGTGGTCCCATCGCGAGCGAGGGCGTCCGTCCGCTCCACCCACGGCTCCAGCTCTTCCGCCGGGTAGAGATAATCGTACCGTGCATCGCGGCCGGCACCCTTGCGAAACCAATCCATGTAATTGCGGCCGTGGACGCGCACGTAACCGGTGTGCGAAGTCGAGCGCGCGGACGGCTTCAGACTCTTCTTGAACAGCGGCTGGTCCACGTTGACGAAGCCGATCGACTGCGCCGCCAGCCACGCGTAAAATGCGGGATCGTTCCAGCCCTCGTGCCGCACCTCGACGACCAGCGGGAATTCGCGAAACGCGTGCGCGAGATCGCTCAGCCACTCCTGGTTCGCTTCGTTGTTCCGGAAGGACCAGGGAAACTGCACCAGCAACGCGTCCAGCAGGCCCGCGTCGTTGAGGACAGCCAGACCGGCCCGCGTTTCCCTGACCTCACTTTTCGTCCAGGCGGTGTCCCGCTCATGCGTAAAGCGGCGGTACAGTTTCGCGGAATAGCGGAAGCGCGGCAGGTCCCGGACGCGATCGCGCCACCGCTTCGCGACTGCCACGTTGACCGGCCGGTAGAACGTGGAATTGATCTCGATCAAGTCGATGTAGTTGGCGAGATAACGCACGGGATCGAAACCGCGCGGGCGCGGCGCAGGATAGAGAATGCCTTTCCAATCCGGGTAGTCCCACCCGGCAACACCGACGCGAACCGGCGTGCGCTTCATATGGGATCGGAGGTGCCAGTAGCGTGCCGCGCGGGGCACTACGGATCTCGAGCGGGTAGCCGAGTCCGTGCGCTTCTGCTGCTGTCATCGCAGAGGCGGCCGTGGAGCCGGCATCTGGGCTCGCGAGGGGCCAGGACGTTAGATCCGGAACTCCTGAAAGAGCCGCTTCTCCCCCTCCCCTTCGATGTGCGCTTCCATCTCGATATAGGGCTCGAGTCCGCTGCCGGTCAGCTTCTCGCGGAAGAGCTGGTCCAGCTGGAAGACGCCCGCCGAGTTGCTCATCTGGATGAGCAAGCGGACCGGCTTGGTCTCGCCTTTTGTAATGTGTACCGCTTCGATCGCCGCAGCCGAGATGGAGTGGATGCTCGCCGAGCCGGCCGCGAAGGGGATGCGCGAGCGCCCTTTCGCCATGTCCAGCGCGTCCGCGATCCGCACGACGCCCGCCTCGATGGTCAGGGGCACGCCGTCCGAGCGGTGGGCGATTATGGCGTGCAGGGCCTCGGATCGCATGATGGCGGCCGTGGGAACGTCGTAGATCTGCTCGAAAATCTCCTTGAGCTTGGGTTGTGCCACGAACAGGGAGAAGTTCTCGTGGTCGGCCCGGTGAATGGACATGCCCAGGTCGTGGAAGAGCGCGGCCGCCGCCACGATGACCTCGGCATCGTTGACGTCCAGCTCGTAATTGGTCACCAGCGACGGCGTCACCTCCCCTTCGACCATCAGGCGGAAGAGCTTGACCGCAATATTCATCACGATCTTCACGTGCACCGGGCCGTGGTCCGTCATGCCCAGCCGCTCGATGGCGTTGACGTTGGCCGCCAGCCAGAGCGCGTAAAGCTCGTCGTCGGCGTTGACCGTCTCGATGAATTTCCGCAGCTGCGGGTTGTTGCGGCCCGGCGGGACGTTCAGCTTGATGCGCCGCTGCATCCGCTCCGCCACCGACCGTTCGAAGGGGCGGGGTTCTTCCAGCTCGTGTTCGTCAATCATGCCGTCAATCTACGGGCTGCCCGGAAAATGAAAACGCCGCGGGAAATCCCGCGGCGTTTTCGGAGTGCGCGAGCCGGGCAGCTCACATAGCCGGCATGCCCTGCTCGGCGGCGTTGGCTTCCTGATTGCCGCCGAGACCGACAGCGCTCAAGTTGCGCTTGGCGACAG
>CBJLQC010000099.1:0-7539 GCA_966424955.1 uncultured bacterium
CAGCCGCGGCTTCCCTTTGCGCGGGCGGATCTGGAGGTACAGCGCCGTGATGCCGCCGATCAGGCCGCCGTACCACACGAGGCCGCCCCGGCTGGTCAGCTCGCCGATCGGATCCGCGACCAGGTCCTGCCAATGGAGGGCGAGATAGTACAGCTTCGCGCCGAGAATGCCGCCAATGGCCACCCAGGCCAGGATGTCCCACGCGATCTCCGGGTTGAGCCCGTACCGCTTGAGCTGTTTGCTCATGAGCCAGGCCCCCGTGATGAAGGACATGAACATCATGAGCCCGAAGCTCGTTATCTCGAAATTGCCGATTCTGAAAATGACTGGGTACATGAGATCCCGAGAAAAAGGCCGCGTATTATACGCGGCCTTCCTCTACTCTTCCACTTTGGGTGTGCGACGTCGCTGCCCGGTACGTGACCGTTTGCCCGCCGCCGGCCGGGTTCCCGGCTTGCGCCGGCGCGTCCGGGGCCGCTCTTCCGCTTCCTCCGCCGGCTCCTCCTGCATGCCTTCGAGCAGAGCCTCCTGGAGCTTGGCGGCGGCCATGGTTGCGAGGCTGCCCATCAGCGCCCGGCCGATTTCGCTGCCCAACAGGCCGCCGCGCCGGTGCCGCTTTCGCTTCCGCTCTCCTTCATCGTCCAGAGCGTCCTTGATCAGCCGCGCGACCAACACGCCGACGCCCACCGCGATACTCGCGCTGAGGATCGGATGTTCCTGCACCGAATGCTCGAGCTGTTTCTTCCATTCCTTCAACTCGTCAATGGAAAACCCGTGCTCTTCCGGCAATGTCTTGCCGCGCGGTCCGCGCGCGGTACCCGATGATTCCGCCATCCCTCCCCCGCTTCTGTTCCTGGCCGGGCGCTCGTGGTGCAAGTCGGATACCTGCACTATGCTAAATGTATGAGTAAACTGCGGCTTGCGCTTGTCCAGATGAACGCGACCGTTGGCGATCTGAGCGGCAATGCCGCGATCATCGCACGGAGATTGGAGGAAGCGCGCGACGTCGGCGCGCACATCGTCGCCTTTCCGGAGCTGGCCATTACCGGCTATCCACCCGAAGATCTGCTGCTCAAACCCGCGTTCATCGACGCCAATCACAAGACACTGCTCGGCTTACAGCAACATACGCGCGATCTGGTGGCGATCGTTGGATTTGTCGATCGCGAGGTGGACCTCTACAACGCGGCGGCCGTCTTTCACGATGGCGAGTGGATCGATACGTACCGCAAACAGCGACTGCCGAACTACGGTGTCTTCGACGAGCTGCGCTACTTCCGGCCGGGCTGCGAGGAGCTGATGCTGCAGCTGGGCGAATCATTCATCGGCATCACCATCTGCGAAGACGTGTGGTATCCGGGCGGTCCGGTCGAGCGGCTGGCGGCGGCCGGCGCCGACCTCGTCGTCAACATCAACGCCTCACCCTACCACCGCGGCAAATGGGAGGACCGGCACCGCATGCTGGCCACCCGGGCATCCGACTACGGTGTGGTCATCGCCTACGTCAATCTGATCGGCGGCCAGGATGAGCTGGTCTTCGATGGTGACAGCGTCGTGATTAGCCCGGCTGGCGAAGTGCTGGCGGAAGCCCAGCCTTTCACGGATGAGCTGTTGCTGTGTGACATCGAGATCGAGCAGGTCTTCCGCGCGCGTCTGCACGACGCGCGGCAACGCCAGAACGCGCGCCAGGCACCATCGTCGGTGCGCACCCGGGTGTTGACCGACGAGCCTTTGCCGGCACCACCCGCGATTGGCCCGGGTTTGCCTGTGGTCCACGACGATCTGCAGGAAGTTTATGCGGCGCTGGTCATGGGGACGCGCGATTACGTCCGCAAGAACGGCTTCAAGCATGTCGTGCTCGGGCTGTCCGGTGGCATCGATTCCAGCCTGGTCGCGGTCATTGCGGCAGATGCGCTCGGTCCCGAAGCGGTGACCGGCGTATCGATGCCGTCGCAGTACTCCTCCGAGCACAGCCGGACGGACGCGCGGGCGCTGGCCGATGCGCTCGGCATCACGATGATCGCGATGCCGATTCGCGAAGTCTTCGACCAGACTACCGAGCTGCTGGCACCCGCCTTCACCGGACGCGCCGCCGATCTTGCCGAAGAGAACCTGCAGGCGCGCATTCGCGGCAACCTGCTCATGGCGCTCTCCAACAAGTTCGGCTGGCTGGTTCTCACTACCGGCAACAAGAGCGAGATGGCCACCGGCTACTCCACGCTGTATGGCGACATGGCCGGCGGCTTTGCGGTCTTGAAGGACGTGCCCAAGACGCTCGTCTACGAGCTGTCACGCTGGCGCAACGCACATGGTGGCGCGCAGGTGATACCGGAGAACGTGCTCATCAAACCGCCGTCGGCCGAGCTGCGTCCCGATCAGAAGGACGAAGACAGCCTGCCGCCGTACGATGTGCTCGATCCGATTCTGCAGCGCTACGTGGAAGAGGACTGGGGTCTGGAGGAGCTGGTCAGCGCGGGCTACGATCGGGAAGTCGTCGAAAAGGTCATCGCGCTGGTCGATCGTAACGAATACAAGCGCCGCCAGGCGCCGCCCGGCGTGAAGATCACGGCTCGCGCATTCGGAAAGGACCGCAGGCTGCCCATTACATCGAAATGGCGTGGCCACTGATACGTAACGTGCACGTGCACGAACACGGACCCGTACACGGAAGGGTGAGGAACACGGCGGCGTTCCTCACCCTTCCCCGTTCCTAACGTGCACGTGTCCGTGCACGTGCACGTTAACGCTACTGCCGACTGGGGAACTGCACCTGCGGCGCCTGCTGCGCGCTGGCCGGCGCTTCGAATTGCTCCTTGCGATCCGCGCCGATCACCTTCGCGGTGATGACCTGCGGGAAACGCCGGATGTACGTGTTGTACGTGGTGACCGATTCGTTGAAGTCACGGCGCGCCACTGAAATGCGGTTCTCCGTCTCCGTCAGCTCATCCTGCAGCGCCCGGAAATTCTGGTTGGCTTGCAGCTGCGGATACGCTTCCACGGAAACGTTGAGGAACAGGCGCAGCTGATCCGAGACGGCCGCGTTGGCGCGCGAGATCTCGCCGGCATCGGCATCACCCTGCACGGCTTGGGCGAGCTGGCCGCGCGCGGCATTCAGTCCCGAGCGCGCGCGCGCCACGGCTTCGAATGTACCGCGCTCGTGCTGCGCCGCCTGATCGACCGTAGCCACCAGGTTCGGGATCAAATCGTTGCGGCGCATCAGCTCCGTTTCGATGTTGCCCTGCTGTTGATTGGTCTGTTCGTCCAATTCCTGGATCCGGTTGTAGCCGCAGCCGGAAAGCATCACGGCCGCGAGCGCCCAGGCTACCTGCTTTCTCATCCTCACCTCCGAAGAGTGTCTACGTAATCGGCCATCTTTTCGGCCGTGTCGAAATAGGCTGCCACTACGGCATCGTCGATCGCCAGGCTCAACGCGCCGTTGATCTTGCGCGCCTCCCAGATCCGGTGGTAGGGCGCTGCGTCGCCGCCCACCAGGCGAGTGGCGACATCCACGACCTCGGGCGTCGTGGCCGGCACCGATTGGCCCGACAGTCGCAAAAGCGCGCGCATGTACGTCGTGAACGAGGGCAGCGACTGCTTCAACAGCATGCCCACATCGGCTGGCGCATCTGCGGCAATCAGCAGGCCCGTCTGCAGCTGCAGCAGTTTGCCGCGCAGCTCGCGCTCGGCCTGCAGTCGCATCGCGCTTTCGTCGGAATGCAGCGCGTCGAGCGGGTCGTTGCCGTGCAGCACCTGGTGTGCATCACGCATGTCGGCGATTTCGATGGCGAAGACATCCGCGGCGCGGACCCATTGATCGGCTTCGAACAGAAGCGGCGCTTCGCGCGAGGTCTTGATCCACTTCCGAGTCGTCGCGCTGGCCTGTTTGAGCGTGCGCGCGTCGATCTCGTCGACGAGCAGCAGCACGTTCACATCGCTCACGCCGGCCACTGCCTCGCCCCGGGCGACCGAGCCGAACAACAGTGCCGAGCGCAGCCGCGGTCCAAACAGCGAGCTCCATTCGGTGACGAGCTTTCGTGCGATATCTAGCGGCTCCACGTCCAATCTCCGGTTCCCGTTATCTCGTTTCGCCTACCACGACCGGCCGGCGCCGCCGCCACCGAATCCGCCGCCGCCGCCGAATCCGCCGAATCCACCGCCACCGCCACCAAAGCCTCCGAAGCCGCCGCCAAAGCCGCCCCAGCCGCCGCGATGCCCGCCGCCGCCCCGCGGCAACAGCAGGAGCCACCACGGGAAGCCGCCCCGTCGCCCGCCCCGGCCGCCGCGGCCGCCGCCAAACAGCGACGACAGGATCATGATCGCGATGATGAAGAAAATGATGCGGCCGAACGGGAGCGCGCCGGTTGGTCTCGTCGGCCGCTGAGGCTGCGCAACCTGTCCGGTCAGCTCGAAGTTGAAGCGCTGCGCGTACTCGAGCGCCAGCGCGTTCACGCCCTGCAGGATGCCCGTACCGTAGTCCTCGCTCCGGAAGTACGGAACCATGTATTGGTCGGCGATACGCCCGGCCTGCGCGGCGGTGATGAAGGTGCTCGTGCCCAGCCCGGTCTCGATCTTCAGCTGTCGCTCCACGGGGGCCACCAGCACGACCAGCCCGGTGTTTCGCGAGGGATCTCCCGGATCGCCCTTGCGGCCAATGGCCCATTCGCGGCCGATCTGCAACGCCACCTCGTCACGGTTGCGACCCTCCAGCGATGGCAATGTGACCACCACGATCTCACCACCGGACTTCTGCCGTACCTCCTGCGCGATGCGGTCGATCGCCGCCTCGTCTTCAGGTCCGATGACATTCGCGAAGTCGTTCACGTAGCCGACCGGACGCGGCAGGTTGCGCAGCTGCGCCGGCAGCGCGGTGACCACACCGAGCAGCAACGTCGCAAGCACGAGAAGGCGGTGACGAACCATGCGCAGAATGTAGTGGCAAATCCGGGCGGGCGCGCCCCACGCGGCGGTACAGCTTTTCCTGACAAGCAAGTGACCCAATTTCCGGTTGTATGAGCGCGGGCGGCGGCGTACCATATGATCACTAGCTCATATGGTTTTCGCTGCGCGCCGAGAGCGCAGCCGTAAGTTCAAATAATTGAGAAGGTTAGAGGCCTGGCGCCCCGTGGTGCGGTTTTCGCACTGCCAGCAGGCATCCCTGAAACAGCGAACGAGGTCGGCTGCCATGTGGTTTCTGATTGTCGCGCTCATTTCCATCGTCGCCTCGCTGGCGTTGGGAAGGCTGCTCGCCAGGGCTCGCTTCGAACAGACCAACCCCTACCCGCTTCGCGGACCTTCCGTGGCCGTCCAGTATCCGTCGAGCCGCGATGTGATTGCCGAGAATGCCTGGCGCCGCCGCCTGGCCGGACTCGAGGTGCATCTGAACTGAAGACCCGTTCACCATCCCACATCGTTATTCCGGCTGCGACGCTGGCCGGGTAAATTGCGCTCTCCATGAAATCCAAATCGCTTGCTGTCGCTGCGGCTGTGCTCGGCGGATTGGTGGTCATCGCCTCGATGCTGGCCGGGCTGGGATCGCGCTGGGGATGGTGGCACTTCTCCACCGGCTTCAACATCCTGCGCTGGACGGTTTACGTCTCGTTCGCGGTTGCGCTGCTGGCGCTGATCGCGCTCTTCCGGCGGCGCGCCTGGCCGCTGGCCGTGTTCGGCCTGCTCGCGGCGCTGTTCATCATCGGCAACGCCATGTCGCTCAGGCGTACGGCGCGCGGCGCTCCACCCATCCACGACATTACGACGGACACCAACGATCCGCCGCAGTTCGTGGCCGTGCTGCCGTTGCGGGCGGACGCATCCAATCCGTCGGAATACGAGGGCGAGGAAATCGCCGCCCAACAGCGCGAGGCCTACCCGGACATACAGCCTCTCCGATTGGATCTGCCACCCGACAGCGCCTTTGCGCGCGCGCGGGCCGCCGCGGAAGACATGGGGTGGGAGATCGTGGCCGCCGAGCCGGCGGACGGCAGGCTGGAAGCGACCGCGCGAACCTTCTGGTTCGGCTTCTACGACGACGTCGTCGTGCGCATCACGCCGGCAGACGGCGGCTCGGTCGTCGACGTGCGCTCGGTGTCCCGGGTGGGCCGCGGTGACGTCGGCGCAAATGCCGCCCGCATTCGCAAATACCTGGACAAGCTGCGCTAGCGCGCGGAGCCGCTGCCCGGATTCATCTCCCGCTTGAGCGCCGTGTAGAGCCGGTAGCCCCGTCCGGTCGTGCGATACATCCGCCGGGGCGGGCCCCCCGCCTTGTCGGCTGCCTCGCGCGAGGTGACCAGCTCTTTCGCTTCCATCCTTTGCAGGGTCACGTACACGCTGCCGCGTGTCAGCTCGTCGGGTAGTGCCTCGACGAGCTGCAGGCCGAACATCTCACCACGGTCCACCAGCAGGCCGAGGATGACGAACTCACGGGGAGATACGCGCGGCAGATGCATTGGGTAAGGATGACAATTTGTAAGACTATCCGCAAACGAGGTGCGTGCGGCGTTGGAGGAAGTGCCCCCGGGGTGACTCGAACACCCGGCCTGCGGTTTAGGAAACCGTCGCTCTATCCACCTGAGCTACGGGGGCTTTGCACCGGATTGTCGTTGTAATTTAACGGGTTTTCGGCGTGCGAGGCAGGGCTTCAGTACGTCACGAGCGTATGCAGCGGCGCGTCTTCCAGGCGGTCACGCCCGTTCAGGAAGCTCAGCTCGATGAGAATGCAGTAACCAACGATGTCGCCGTGCAGCTCCCTTACGAGCCGGCCGGCCGCGTGGGCGGTGCCGCCCGTGGCCAGCACATCATCCACGATCAGCACGCGCTGCCCCGGCTCGATCGAGTCGGCATGTGCTTCGACAGCATCGGTGCCGTACTCCAGCGCGTAATCGACGCGCACGCGCTCGGCGGGCAGCTTGCCGGGTTTGCGGATCGGCACGAAGCCGGCGCTCAGTGCGGCGGCCAGCGGCGCGCCGAATATGAAGCCGCGCGATTCAATGGCGGCCACGATGTCGATGCGCTGGTCGCGGAGCTCTTCGGCGAGGTGCTCGACGACGTCGTGGAAAAGGGCGGCGTCGCGCAACACGGGCGTAATGTCCTTGAAGAGGATGCCTGGCTGCGGGAAATCCGGTACGTCACGCACGGCGGCACGGATGCGTGACTCGATCTCGTTACTGCTCACTCTTCCCTGCCAGATAGCCGGCCAGCAGCCCCGCCAACAACGCGTCCAGCCGGTCACCGGCCGCGAGCCGTCGCACGATTTCGTCGGCGTGCTCCTCGCGCAGCTGCTGCGAGAGCTGCTCGAGTCGTTCCGCCAGCGACGCGGCGGGTGAGGCAGCCGCCCCGGCTGCGGATTGCGCCTCAGACTCGGGCAATTCCTCGGTGAAATCCGGCACGCTGGTCTCTTCGGCCGCCGCCATGCCGAACGCCTGCAGCGGTAATTCCTGGTGCTGCGAGAGCTCGGCGGCCTGCTCGCCCAGCTCGCGGAGCACGGCTTCGGCGTCCACCGCGAAAGCCGGCTCCACGACGCCTTCTTCCTCGACCAGCATGTCC
>CBJLQC010000100.1:0-7522 GCA_966424955.1 uncultured bacterium
GTGAACAGCGCGGTCTGGCCGGTACCGCTCTGCGGCAGGCCGGGCACATCGAGACGCGCGTCCAGCGCGACCAGCGAGCAGCGCGCATTCTGGAATCCCGCGTTGGCCAGGATCAGCTGATTGCCCTCGAGCAGCTCGGACAAGGCGGGCAGCGCAGCGGCGGTGAACGGGTTGACGGCCGGGTCGACGTCGCCCAATCCGACGCCGTCGATGAACAGGAACAGGACGCGGCTCATGGCAGGAGCTTGCTACGCACGGCATCCGCGGTGACGCCGCTCACCTCGATGATTTTACGCCGCCCACTTTCACCACCCACCACCTGGACTGCTGACGGAGCGACGCCCAGCAGTTTGGCCAGGAAACGCTGCACCTCGCGGTTGGCTGCGCCTTCTACCGGCGGCGCGGCGACGCGCAACTTGATGGCGTCGCCGTGCTCGCCGGCTACTTCAGTGCGTGATGCACGCGGCTGTACGTGCACCGTGATCCGGACCGTGTCACCGCGCTGATTAATTGCGGGCAACTGGTTTTGCTTCCGCCGCCTTGCGCTCGATCGGCGGCAAGCCCTTGGGCACGACCCACTCCTGATTGAATGCGGGCAGGTCACGCGCGAAGATCTGCTCGAGCCAGCCCAGCTGCTGGTCGAGCCGCGCGGACAGCTCGCTGAAGACCTCGAACGCCTGCGCGGTGGGCCGGCCTTCCACGTTTTCGACCGCACCCATGAGCGCACCGATCTTGTTGTTCAGCTTGATCGGATAGTTGAGCGGATCCTGGTTGCTTTGATTGCGCACCTGGTAGATCTCTTCCTCCACCGCGCTGAGCTTGTCCTTGAACAGGCGGGCGGCGTGCTCGAACTTCGGGTCGCTCGCTTTCTTGACGCGGTCATCGACCTGCTGCTTCACGTCGCGGATGGAGATGACGGCTTCATTCGCCTGGGACAGCCGGTTGCGCACCTGCATGGCCAGCTCGTGCTGCGCCTGCAAGTCGGCGAGGGTGACGTGCGGCAGCCGCGGGTCGGTGCGTACCGTAAAGGTTTGCGTCTGCGGCGAGCGGTCGTCCACCGTCAGGCGGACGCGATACTCGCCGGGCAGCACGCGCGGACCGTTGCTGCCCGCCGCCCACATGATCAGGCCCGGAAAGGTCGTGGGTGGCTGGCTGCGCATATCCCACTGGAAGCGGTTGGTGCCGGCGCGTACCGGGACGCGCGGATTGGGATTGCCGCGCGGGAAGTCGTCGTCGTCATCACCAGCGCCGGCCGTGCGCTCGCGCGTCGTGTCGGGCGTGCCCGTGAACTTGCGCACGAGCTTGCCGTTCGCATCCAGAATTTCGAGCGTCACCTGCTTCGCGGGCTGCTTCAGGTAGTAGGTAATCGCGACGTTCTGATCGAGGCCGCGCGCCGCGTCGGCCGGCTTGAAAAGGACGACGTTCTGCGCGACCAGCCGCTGATTGAGCTGCCGCAGCGGCGTGATGTTGTCCATGATCCAGGCGGACCGGCCATGCGTCCCGATCACGAGGTCGTTGTCCTTGATGACCAGGTCCGCCACCTGGACGTCGGGCAGGTTGCGGTTGAACGGCTGCCAGCTCGCGCCGTTGTCGAAGGAGATGTACATGCCGTGCTCGGTGCCGGCGAACAGCAGGTTGGCGCGGACCGGGTCTTCCCGCACGACGTGGACGTAGTGGCCGGCCGCGATCCCGTCCACGGTCTTCTTCCAGGTGCGGCCGTAGTCGTCCGTGCGGTAGATGTACGGCGCACGGTCATCCATCTGGTAACGCTTGGCCGCGACGTAAGCCGTTCCCGGCCGATGCGGCGACACCTCGATCATGCTGATGCGCGAGAACTCCGGCAGGTCGCGCGGTGTCACGTTCGACCAGTTCCTGCCGCCATCCTGTGTGATGAACACGTATCCGTCATCACTGCCCGTCCAGATCACGTTGGCGTTGTGCGGCGACGGCGCGATGGTGAAAATCGTCGCGTACGTCTCGACGCCGGTCTGATCTTTCGTAATCGGCCCGCCGGACGGCCCCATGGTTTTCGGGTCGTGACGCGTGAGGTCCGGGCTGATCTTCTGCCAGCTCTTTCCTTCCGTCGTCGTCATCCAGAGGTGCTGCGACCCCACGTACAGCTTCTTCGGGCCGGTGCGCGAGAAGACGATCGGGAACGTCCACTGAAACCGCTCGCGTATGTCGCCGGAAGAATGCCCCATGGGATTTTCCGGCCACACGTTGATGACCTGCGACTGGCCGAGCGCGTAGTCGTAGCGCGTGAGCAAGCCGCCATAGCTGCCGGCGTAGAAGATGTTGGGGTTCTCCGGATCGTTGGCAATGTAGCCGCTCTCGCCGCCGCCGACCGGCACGATATCGCGCATCTGCTGCCAGCCGCGGCTGCGCACGCACGCCGTGCTGTTGTCCTGCTGCGCGCCGCACACCCAGTAGGGCGTGTGGTTGGACGCGATGATGTGATAGAGCTGTGCCGTGGGATAATCCTGGTCGGTCCACGTCTGGCCGCCGTTCACCGAGACGTTGGCGCCGCCATCGTTCGACTCGACCATGCGCTTGCTGTCGTTGGGCGCGATCCACATGTCGTGATTGTCGCCGTGCGGAACGCGGATCGAGGTGGGAAACGTCTTGCCGCCGTCCGTCGATTTGTGGAAGCCGACGTTCAGCACGTAAACGACGTCCTTCTCCTTCGGGTCCGCATAAATGCGCGTGTAATAGAAGGCGCGCTGCCGCAGCCGCCGGTCCTCGTTGGTGCGCGTCCAGGTCTGGCCGGCATCATCCGAGCGGTACACACCGCCGTCGTTCGCTTCGATGATGGCATACACGCGGTTCGGGTCCGCGCCCGAGACCGATACGCCGACCTTCCCCCACATGCCGGTGGGCAGGCCGCTGTTCTTCGTCAGCTCCGTCCAGTTCTGCCCGCCATCCGTGCTCTTGAAGAGGCCGCCGCCCGGCCCACCGCTTTCCAGCGACCAGGGCGTGCGATAGACCTGCCAGAAGCCGGCGTAGATGACATCCGGGTTGGACGGATCGAGGACGAGATCGACCGCGCCCGTACTGTCGTTGCGGAACAGCACGCGCTGCCAGTTCTTGCCGCCATCCACCGTCTTGAAGACGCCGCGCTCGCCGTGCGGCGCGTACGGGTGGCCGAGCACCGCGGCGTACGCGATGTCGCAATTGGCAGGGTGCACGCGGACGCGTCCGATCGCCTGCGAATCCTTCAGGCCACTGTGCGCCCAGCTGGTGCCCCCGTTCGTGCTCTTGTAGATGCCGTCGCCCTGCATGATGTTGCCGCGCAGCTGCACCTCACCCATGCCCGCGTAAACCACGTCGGGATTCGCCTCGCACACGCCGAGCGCGCCCACCGAAGAGCTCTTGAAGTACTGATCGGACACGGCGCGCCAGGTCGTGCCGCCATCCGTCGTCTTCCACACGCCACCGCCGGTCGCGCCGAAGTAGTACTCGTTCGGCCGGCTGGTGCTGCCCGCCACGGCAATCGAGCGACCGCCGCGCACCGGTCCGACATTGCGATAGTTGAGTCCGCTGTAGAACGCGGTGTCGAAGGAGAGGGTCTGCGCCGGTAGCGACGACGCGGTGATCAGGACGAGCAGAGTGAGGGTCGAAGCTTTGATCGTCATGCTGGCCTTGGCCTTGGAGGTGATAGGAGCTTCCTGTTCTTCGTTACTGGTGTTTGTGGCTTGCTTGCTGGTGCACGCCGGCAGCGGGCAACTCATCGCAGTGGAGGTCGTGGCCGCCGCGCGTCGGGCTTGCGACTTGCTCATCGCAGGTCCAGGCATAAATGATCTGTAATTAAAATCGTCCATATGCTGATAATACCGAGACGTTATCGTCAGCCCGGTGCGTTGGCCCTGCGGCCTCCTCTGCGATGAAATCACCGGAGCGCCAGCCCGGCGAGGATCTGCTCGATAGACCTTTACCACCGCGCTCGCGCTCTTAACCTCTCCCTGTTCACCGGACTCGCCCCGGCGTACTCTCCACCCAGCCATTCGTCACGCGAAAGCTCCGGCTCAATGTCTGGCTGCCGACCCGGAGACTCACGACATATTCGCCATCGGGCACCTGCCGCAGCTCCTGCGGCGATGTCGGCCCGCCCAGCTCGCGCGGCCGCGGCCGCCGTGACAGCAGATCCCAGGTCACTGTGTTGATGCCGGGGCGGCCCGAGCCGGTGAGGGTCTGCACGACGTCGTCATCCGGTCCGTCCGTGCCGGTCCTTTCCGATCGCGCCGGCGCGCCCGCCCGTTTGATCGTCAGGGTGGCGTCTCGCCCCAGATCGTTTTTCAGGTAATAGCTGATCGGCACGCCGGCCGCCGGGTTGGGCGCGGTGAAGAACTTGTCGCCGTACGACTCGTACGTGTTGGTCGCGTTGAACGCCTGCGCATCGCGCACCGTGAAGAGATGGGCGTCGAGCGCCAGCACGCTGTCGGTCAGCTCCTGGAGCGGGATCAGGTCCAGGATGTAGATGCTGCGGCCGAAGGTGCCGACCACCAGCTCCCGCTGTCTCGGCATGATGTCGAAATCGCGGATCGAGACGGTCGGCAGATTGTTCTTGAGGCGCAGCCACTGCGCGCCGCCGTTCGTGCTCACATACAAACCGCGCTCGTTGCCGACGAACAGCAGCCGTGGGTTCACGTTGTCCTCGCGCACGACCCAGCTGCTCGCGTCGGTCGGCAGGTCGCCGCTGATTTTGGTGAAGGTCGCGCCGGCATCCGTCGTGCGATAGACATAGGGGCGGTAGTCGTTGCGCTGGTGGCAGTCATACGCGACGTAGGCCACGCGCGCATCGAAGTTGGAGGCATCGATCTCGGCGACCACGCAACGCTGCGCCTGCACATCCGGAATATGGGACGTGACATCGCGCCAGTTCCGCCCGCCGTCCTGCGTCACCCAGATCTTGCCATCGTTGGTGCCCGCCCAGAGCACATTGCGGTCCCGCGGCGATTCGGCGATCGAATGCACCGAGTGATACGATGTGTAACCCGTGTCCGGCTCGGGATTGGCGATGTCGGCGCGCGTCAGCTCAGGTGAGATGATCTCCCAGTGCCGGCCACGATCGGTCAGCCGGAACAGATAATTGCCGCCCAGGTAGAGCAGCTTCGGATCGTAGCGCGAGATGAAGAAGGGTGTGTTCCAGTCCCAGCGGAACTCGCGGCCGGCCTCGACGCCCGCGTCTTCGGCGGCCGGGCGCACGCTCTCGCAGCGATTGGTGAACGTGTCGCAGCGCGAGACGTTGGCGAACTGTGACTCGGCGAAACGGAAATTGGGTGAGTCGGGCGAGACCGCCGAATAGAAGCCGTCGCCGCCGTAGACCGCGTACCAGTCCGCGTTGGTAATGCCTGCGCGATCGCGCGTGCGGCTGGGCCCGCACCACACACCGTTGTCCTGCAGCCCGCCGCACACATGGTACGGCGTCTTCGTGCTGTCGATGCTGACCTCGTAGAACTGCCCGACCGGATGGTAGAAGTGCTCCCACGTCGCGCCGGCATCGTACGTAACGTGCAGCCCGCCGTCATTGCCCAGCAGCATGTGCTTCGAGTCGTCCGGATCGATCCAGAGCGCGTGGTGATCCACGTGCACGCGGTTCATCTCGAGCGGCGCGAAGCTCTTGCCGCCATCCTGGGAGACGCTCAGCTGCACCGAGTTGATGTACACGCGTTCCGTGTTGTTGGGATCAACGTAGATCTCGTTGTAGAAGTAGTCGGGCAGCGCGGAAATGTCGTTCACCCGCGTCCAGCTCGCGCCCGCGTCATTGCTGCGGAACACGCCGCCCTGTGCGCTGACCGTCGGGCCCGTGGATGAGCGTGCCACCTGGATGACCGCATACACGGTGCGCGGAGTCTTCGGCGCGATGGCCAGGCCGATGCGCCCCAGTGCGTCGGTCGGCAGGCCGTTGCGCAGTGCCGGATCGGTCAGCTTGCGCCAGCTGCGTCCGCCATCCGTGGTCTTCCAGATGCCGCTGCCCGCACCCGCGCCTTCCATGGTGCCGCCGCCGCGGCGCAGGCGGTGCCAGCCGGCCGCATACAGCACGTCCGGATTCGAGGGATCCATCTTGATGTCGACGAAAGCCACGGTGTCGTTGGCGAACAGCACCTTCTGCCAGTTGGCGCCGCCGTCCGTCGTCTTGTAGACGCCGCGCGCCGGTGATGGCCCCCACAAGTCGCCCATGGCGGCGACATAGACGATGTCCGGGTTACGCGGGTGGATCGCGATGCGCCCGATCTGTGTGTTGTCGGCGAGCCCGCTCTGCTTCCAGCTGCGTCCCGCGTCGGTCGACTTGTACACGCCACCACCCCAGCCCTGCGAGCGCAGCGAGTTCCGCTCACCGGTGCCGACCCACACGATATCGGGATTCGACGCGGACACCGCGACTTCGCTGACGTTGGTGAACGCGGCGTCGTCGAATACGGGCGTCCAGGTCGTGCCGTTGTTGGTGGTCTTCCACAGGCCGCCGGAAGCGAAGCCCAGGTAGATCGTGCGCCGACCCGGCGTATTCGCGACGTCCAGCGCGGTCACCCGGCCACTCGTGTTCGCGTGGCCGATCAGGCGGAAGCGCAGGTTGCGCAGCACATCCGCGGAAAGCGCGCCGCTGGCCGTATTCACGCGCGGTGGCGTCTGTGCGAGCACAGGAGTGGACAGCGCGGCGAGCAGCGCGGCGGCGCTGAGCGAGCGCCGCAGGACACTTCGTGTTGTCATGTGCGAGTTGTCGGATCTTGCGTGAGAAGGAAAGGCTATTATGCCGAGCGATCAGCGGACGCGCAATTGAACGCGGAACGTGCGCCCCGGCTGCGGCAGCCCGCACTGGTCGAAGATCACCTCGTCGGTGAGGTTATCCACGCCCACGGCCAGCTCGAGCGCGGAGGTCCAGCCGCGGCGCAGCGACCACTGCCGCGACAGCTCGGTATCGAAGCGGCGGGCCGAGCGCAGCCGCGCATTGGTGCCGGTATCGGGATTGATGCACGATTGCGGGCCGGTATGGCGGGCGCGCAGATCGAAGCGCGCGGCGAGCGGCAGCGGCCCAGCCGCGCCCAGCCCCGCGATCACTTCGGGCTGGTATTCCGGCTCCAGCCCGGCGCCGGTGCTTTCGTCCTTCAGGTCGGTGCGCTGTACCACGAGATCGCCGCTGAACGTGAATTCGCCGGTGCGCAGCCCCGCCAGCAGCTCCAGCCCCGTGCCGGTCTGCCGGTCGCGGTTGACGCGCTGGAAGCGACGGTTGGGCACGGCGATCCGCACGATGGCGTCGTCGAGTGCGTGGTGGAATGCCACGGCCTGGACTTCCGCGTTCGCACCACTCACCGACGCGCCGGCTTCGAGGGCGAGGAGCCGCTCGGGCTGCAGGTTGGGATTCGGCTCGAAGCGGCCCAGCGCGCCCGAGTACAACTCGCGCAGTGACGGGAAGCGCGAGCGCAGGCTCGCGCCGCCATGCACCGCCAGCCGATCGCTCAGTGAGCTCGTGAAGCCGGCGCGCCAACCCCACGCGGTCAGCGCATCGAGCGGTGGCTTGTCGCCACTC
>CBJLQC010000101.1:0-7448 GCA_966424955.1 uncultured bacterium
GGGTAAGCATGCCGGCGAGAAAGGGAATGCCCAGGTAGACGAGTACGCTCTGCGCAATCTCGCCGATGGTAATGTCCACGACCGCGCCTTCCAGGCCGAGAGCGCGCGGCAGAACCGTGACAAAGATGTAGGCATACACGCTGTAAAACAGCACTTGGAACACCGAGTTGAATGCGACGAGGCCGGCAGCGTATTCCGTATCGCCCTCGGCCAGCTCGTTCCATACGATCACCATCGCGATACAGCGAGCGAGGCCGATCAGAATCAGGCCGATCATGTACTCGGGAAAATCTCGCAGAAAGATTACCGCGAGTCCAAACATGAGCAGCGGGCCGATTACCCAGTTCTGCACCAGCGACAGGAGCAGGACCTTCACGTTGCGGAAGACTTCCGGCAGCTCCTCGTACCGAACCTTCGCCAGCGGCGGGTACATCATGAGGATCAGCCCGAGCGCGATCGGTATCGACGTGGTGCCCACCTGTGTTCCCTCGTTAAGGGCGTGCACCGCGGCCGGCCATAGATAGCCGGCCGTAACGCCCACCCCCATCGCCATGAAAATCCACAGCGTGAGATAACGATCGAGGAAGTTCAGGCTCTTGCTGCTCATTTGCCACCGGTACGCAGGTATTCAGCGAAGTCGTTCGGCAGTGCACTCTCCCAAATAGCCTCGCAGGCTCGGTCAACGTCGTATGCGACCCGCTTGAACATGACGGAGGCCTCGAAGTTCTCCTGAAAATCGAGCAGGACATATCCGGCGCGCGGGTCTCCGTCTTTCGGCCGACCGACCGAGCCGGTGTTCACGAAATGGATTCCGTCGATCACCTTGTGCCACGGCTTGTGCGTGTGGCCGAATGCGATGACGTCTCCCGTCTTGGCGCCTGCCTGCGCGGCCATCTGCACGGCAAACGAATCCGGTCGATCTTCCGTCCAGTAGACCGTGTTCAGCACCGGGTTGCCATGAACGAGGATCAGGCGCGGGCCGGCAGTGTGCCCACCGAAGGGCCGAAGGTCGAGACGAAATGGCAAAGCACCCAGCATGCGCTTCGAGTCGCCCGACGTATGCTCCAGCGTCCACGCATAGCTGAGGTGCGACAACTCTTCCTGCCGCGGATCTTCGTATCTGCACCCGCAGTGCTGGTAGTGCCTCGCCGTCGTCGAGTCGTAGTTGCCGGCCACCCCTGCAATGGCGCGCTCGCGCAGAAGCGCAACGACCTCGTTCGGCCACGGTGCGTAGCCGACGAGGTCGCCCAGGTGATAGATCGCGTCGATGCCTGGACTGCCGTCGAGTTCTGCCAGCACTGCTTCCAGTGCTGGCAGATTCGCGTGGACATCGGAAATCAGCGCGATTCGCATACCGGCCGCCTGTGGCATGCGGACCGCAACCACGTGTCCCGATACGGCCGCCACACCGCAAACAATACGGACCCGACAGCGGCGACTACCGCACGCGGTTCCACCGCAAAGACACGGTGGATCGTCCACGCCACCACCGGACTCGCAACCACGGCGAGCACTGACCAGCGGAGAAGGTGGTTTCGATTACGGCAAAACCACGCACGCAGTCTTTTCATGGGCTTCCCCGCTTTACGAGCAGCAACCAGGCGCGCAGCACGCGCCTGCTCTGGTTTCAATGGGCTTGGCCGCGCGGACGAACGCGGCCATGAAGCGGCCGTCGATCTCCTGCATGAACGCGTCGACGTCGAGACCGGCTTCCTCGAGGAACACTCGCGCGTCCTCCACCTGGTAAATGCGGGTGGGCTCGATATCGGCCTTCACGAAGCCAGCTTCCGTCAACAAAGTCTTGAACTCGGTCTCTTCCAGTGCGCCTGCCAGGCAACCCACCCACAGCTCCATGCTGCGCCGCACCTCCGCCGGTACGTCACCGCGCACTACCACGTCCGAGACAGCGAACCGACCGCCGGGCTTCAGCACGCGGAACGCTTCCTTGAGCACCGTGCGCTTGTCCGCTGACAGGTTGATGACGCAGTTCGAGATGATCACGTCGACGCTGTTATCGGGCAGCGGAATGTTCTCGATCTCGCCCTTCAGGAACTCGACGTTCGTGGCGCCGGCCGCTTCCGCATTCTTTCGCGCCAGCGCGAGCATCTCGTCGGTCATATCGAGGCCGTACGCCTTACCGGTGGGTCCAACACGGGCGGCGGAAAGGAGCACGTCGATGCCGCCGCCCGACCCCAGATCCAGGACGACTTCACCTTCGTGCAGCTCGGTCAGCGCGGTCGGATTCCCGCACCCGAGCGACGCCAGCACCGCCTCCGCTGGCAGACCGGACGTCGTGAGCTCGTCGTAGAGGTCACGCGTGATCGGATCCGGGCCGCACGAACTGCCCGTCCCACAACACCCACCACCCGCACTGCCCGTGTTGATCACGTTCAGCGCGGCCTGACCGTACTTCTCGCGAACGACTTCCTTCACATTGGTGCCCATGGTCGCGTCCTATCAAGAATTATTGATATATGCCAGCAAAAAAATTCACCCGCAACAACGCTCGGACGCCCGCCACTCCTGCGCCGCGCTCTCCATGTCTTCCATGAAGCTCACGACCGACTCCAACGCGCCCGGCACGAGCGAGTAGTGCACCCACCGGCCTTCGCGTCGGTCCGTAATCAGGCCGGCGTCCTTCAACGTTCTGAGATGGTACGACAGGCGCGACTGCGCAGCTTCCAGGAGGTCCTGCAGATCACAGACGCAGCGTTCCCCGCCCGCCAACCGTCTCACGATAGCCAGTCGGGTGTCGTCGGAAAGAGCCTGAAAGACGGCCAGCAAGGCCTTGTCCTGCGTTTTAGTCATTGCCATGGGACCATTATATCAAGTATTTTTGATGCGTCAAGACCCATCCGCAGCCCGAAGGGGAACTCGATGTCCAACCCGCTCATCGCACTCTTCGTCGTCCTCGCGCAAGCCGCAAGTCCGGCCCGGGTTACGCTGGCCGATTTTCAAGGGCTGCGTTTTTTGGAGGGCAGCTGGCAGGGCAGCGGCTACCAGCCCGGGCCGTTCTATGAGTCCTACCGGTTCGTGAATGACTCGACGCTGGAAATGGCCGGGTGGACGGATTCGACGTTTACCAAGAAAAGCGACAGCACGCGCTACATGTTTCGGAATGGCGAGATCCGCAGCGGAGGCGGCGAAGCGGCCGTCGTTCGCATCGATTCGCTGGGCTACCATTTTCAGCGGCTGAGCGGGCAGGCATCCGGGTGGGTATTTCGCCGCATTTCCCAGGATCGCTGGACGGCCACACTCAATCGTGGCCGCACCGTCTACACGCTGGACCGTATCGGACCGGTCTGGCCGCGCTCGACGATGCCGGCTCAGGGTCTGGACCCGAAGCCGGTCGAGCAATTCATCGCTCGCATCAGGAGCAACGAATTCGGACACGTTGATCGGCTGGTCGTGGTACGCAACGGTCAGCTCGTGGTCGACGAGCGTTTTCCGCGCGATTACCGCGCCATCAGCGCCGGCAAGTCCAGTGCAATAGGCTGCGGCCCGGGTGCCTGCATCGACTCGGCGCGCGCGCACCAGTACAATTACCTTGACCCGGACTACCATCCCTGGTGGCAGGGCAGCGAGTTGCACACTCTGCAATCCGTAACCAAATCGGTGACTGCCACGCTGATTGGCGTGGCGATTCACAACCGCGCCATACGCGGCGTCGACGTGCCCCTGCTCTCCTTCTTCGAGGCGTACGACCTCTCCTCCGTAGATGAGCGGCTCAAGCAAGCCACGTTGGCGGATCTTCTGACCATGCGCAGCGGCATTGAATGGCACGAAGTCGACCGGCCTCTCGATGAGACCAACACGACGCTGCAGCTCGAGCGCAGTCCCGACTGGATCCGCTTCACCCTCGCCCAACCCATGGATGCCGCACCCCGAACCAGGTGGGCCTACAACAGTGGCGGGAGTCAACTCATGTCCGAGGTGATACGAGTTGCCACGCGGCAGCACGTTGACGACTACGCCAGGCAACACCTTTTCGGGCCGCTCGGTATTTCGCGCTTTTACTGAAAGCGCACGCCCACCGGGCATCCCGATACGGAAGGCGGTTTATACCTCGACGCGCTGGATCTCGCCCGCATCGGCCAGCTCTACCTGGACGATGGCATGTGGCAGGGTAAGCGAATCCTGCCAGCTGGCTGGGCCCGCGAGGCAACCGCGCGGCATGTGCCGCACATCAATGCGAACGCCAATTCGCCCGGCTACGGCTATCAGTGGTGGCGGTACGACCGGCGCGGAGTCGATGTGTGGGCTGGCAGCGGCTTTGGCGGGCAATTCCTGATTGTCATTCCGCAAGCGCGGATGGTCGCGGTGACTAATGCCTGGAATGTCTTCGGCGAGCGTGTACCCGGCACGCTTGGGCCGCTGATCGATGCATTGCTGTCGGCAGCCGGGGTACCGCCATCGTAGCAGCTAGGGTGTGACCTGCACACGATAGACGGCGCGGAGGGTGCCCGGCACGGGGTTGAACAGCTGCTCGTCCGACCATTCCGGCACCACCGCGAGCAGTCGCTGCCGGTCCACGCCGTCCGGCGAAGTGCCGGCGAAGGTAAGCGATCGCCCCGCTTCATCGTAATCGAAGGTCATACGTTTCGAGAGGAAGGTGGCGCGCTGGAGCGACGAGCTTTCCCCGAAGTCGACGGTGACCTCGCCCGAACGGGTAATCGCGTACGTCGCAGCCGCCGTGGTCACCAGGCCGGTGGCGGGATCCTCAAAAACCAGTTGAGCACGGCCGTTGTTCGCCATCACCAGGCGTGGGATGCTGGTGGCGAGACGCACGAGCAGGTCGACATTGGGTAAGGAGCCTTGGGGATCGAAGCTCAGCTCCATCAGCGTGTAGGTGCCGCGCACATCGAGGTCGGGGACGATCGGGTCGTTTCCCTCACACGCACCCAACAGCGCGGCGGCCAGCAATAATGAAAGACTCTTCATGGGCGCAGCCGTCTATTTGCTCAAGCGCGTAACGCCGTAGTAGCTCATGCTGCGTAACCCGAGGACGACGTGCTCCACGTAATCGAATTTGTCTTCGGTGCCGCTCATACCTGAGACCGAGGATTTCTGGCGCGGGTTGATCAGCCGTACGTACCCCGAGCCATCCACGGCCTGGAAAGTTATGAAGTCGCCCGCTTCGACGCGCGTCATTTCGCGATTTTCACGCGAGGCCCAGTAATACCGCCTGCCGATCTTGCTGATGACGCACTCGAGGTGATCGGCCTCGGATTCCACGATCCGTTGGGGAACGCGGGTGATGGCTGACTCGGTGATTTGGAGTTGCGGACGGCCCTTGAACACCGTCTCGACGGATTGGGCATCCAGCGGAGAGAGTACCAGTGCGCCCAGGGCGCAGACACCGAAGAAGGTCTTGAGCATTGGACGAAGCCTCATCGCCGCGTTGAAGTAATTGCTCTTGGACATTCTCGAGGGGACTGATGGATAAGTTGCACGCCGGGCGCGCTGAGGTAAAGCTTCTTCATCGCGGACGGCGGTTGGGCGGGGTCGGCAGCCTGCGCATTCACACAAGGACGCAGAGGTTGAACGGAGAGGACGCCGAATCGCAGAGGACGCTCCCGCGGACGCCGAATCGCAGAGGACGCTCCCGCGGACGCCGAATCGCAGAGTACGCTCCCGACGACGCCGAATCGCAGAGGGCGCTCCCGAGGAAGGGGCCGGGGACGCGGGTGCGTCGAGGCAGAAGCTTGGTCCTCGGGCTAAAGGCCGTTTACGATCCGCTTGATCCCATACCGCAGCGACGGCGCGCCGAAGTTGAGGATCAAGCCCAGCTTCAGCTGAGTCAGCTTGAGGTAGGCAGCTACCTGCTTGATGTGATGCAGGCCGATGGCTTTGACTACTTTGATCTCGACGATCACCCGATCGTCCACGACCAGGTCAATCCGGAAAGCTTTGGCGACGCGCGCGCCTTCGTAGTTCAACTCGACAGGCACCTGCGCCCTGACATTGTGGCCCGCGCCAGCGAGCGCATGACACAGCGCCGCCTCATACGCGGCCTCGGTCATGCCCGAACCCAACTCATTGTGCACCTTCATGGCCACACCAATGATGGCGTACGACAACTTGTCGAGATCCACCTGAGCCTCCCTGAAGAGGAGGCGATGATGACCAGGCCACAAGGGCGAATAAATAGCAGCCCCGGCGGGGTGCGTAGTAGAAAACAGCAGCACCCCGAAAACGAAAGAGGACGCGCCGTTATTCGCGTCCTCTCCGTCCAACCTCTGCGTCCTTGCAGGAATGCGATGGAGCCGGCGGGAGTTGAACCCGCGTCCGTAAATAGATCCCTCAGCGCCTCTACGTGCGTGTTCTGCCGTTCGGTTCTCCTCGCCCGCGCGTCGGCCGGCAGACCGCCTCGCTCGAGCCAGCTCTGATCTGTCTCGCCGGATCACGTCAGAGCAGCATGATCCGGCCAGCCCGATTTAGCGATGTCTTCTGACCGGCCTCGGGCCCGGTCAATCAGAAGACAGGCACGTAAAGTTAATTACGCAGCCAGTGCCAGTTGATTATTGGCAGTTGTAAATAATTCCGCGGATTAACGAGGTAACGGACACCTCGGCACGCAGCACCGACTTCACTAAACACGTCGAAACCAGGTCGGCCCCTGCAACGAATAATATAAGGGAAATCCACGACTTTTTGTACCCATCGCCGGGCGCTGCAACCGGTGGCGCGAGGAAATTGTCGAAAAACGTATGAGACCAGTTGCCTTCACTGGCCTGAGTGGCCGGATCCTGAAATCCACGTGTGTCGAGGTGTCCGAGTCGCGATACGCATCCGGGTTGGCGCAGGGGCTGCACGTGCACCAGCCGGCGTACATAACCGCCGTGCTGGCCGGCGGCTATGAGGAAGAGGCCGACGGGGAGCGGCGCAGTGTGACTACCGGTGCCCTGCTCTTTCATCCCGCGGGCGAGGAACACGCGGTCCGGTTTCGCGCGCCGGTTACACATGCCTTTCGGATCCAACTCCTCACGCCGATGCTGCAGGCCGCGCGGTTCAGCCGAGCCAGTTTCGAGAAAACGCTGAGCGAGTCGGGTCCGGCTCGCGCGATCGTGCACCGTATGCGTCGCCTGTACCTGCACGACGATGTGCTCGGGCGAAACGCCGCTCGACTACAGAATGGATCAACACTTGCACCTTGCAACGGTGCGGCTCAACTACCGCTTTGGCGGCGCTGGACCCGTGGTGGCGCGGTACTGATCGAAGCGCACCTAAGTCCTCAATTCAAAGACCCGGATCGATGGTCCGGGTCTTATTACTTTGTTTGGCCGCTGCCCCAGCGTGGCGGAAAATAATGCACGGAGCGTTTGGCTTGGCGTAACGTGAGCGCGCCATGAAATTGGACCCCGCCATCAAATGCGAAAGCTGCCGGCTCGCCGAGGCGCGGATGACAGTCGCCGAAGCTGCACAGTTATTGTTGTTGACGCCCGAGT
>CBJLQC010000102.1:0-7438 GCA_966424955.1 uncultured bacterium
GTTCGGATTCAACTGGGATGCGCTGGAAGAATGCCTGTTCGATATCACCGGCAACGGCGGCGCGCCGCGCGTCCTGGTCTTCCATGACTTCGAGCTGCTCGAGGAGCGCGATCCGGCCACGGCCGCGACTTTCCTCGACATCGTCCGAACCGTTGCGGCTGAGCCGGACGCGGCTTTACGCGGACTCGTGCGCGTCCACGAGCTGCTGCCGCCGTAACGCGGCGAGGCCGGTTTCTCCGACCTCGCCTGAAGTTGACTTCCCGGCGTTACGGCGTGGTCACGCGCACCAGCGGTGAGTAAGCGGAGCACCCCGCGACATTGCAGGCCCGGACCGCGTAATCGTACTGCGTTGCCGCAGCGACCCCGGTGTCCAGGTAAGTGGTCGCGCCCGTCACGGTGAACACCGTCGTCCTTTTCCCGCCCACCACGTTTTGCCGCTGGACGTCGTAATGCGTGGCGCCGGTAACCGCATTCCAGCTCACAGACACTTGCGTTGATGACAACGCCGTGGCAGTCACGCCGGTGGGAACCGCCGGGATGCTGGTCAGCGTCGTGCCGCTGGCCGGGTTCGACCAGGCGGAACAGAGCACGAGCGCGCACGCCCGAATGCGATAGACATAGGTTGTCGCCTCGGTCAGCCCGCTGTCGCGGTAGGTGCGCGCGGAGCCGGATGGCGTCGCCAGGGGCTGGAAATTGGTCGGATCCGACCCCGGCGCGCGTTCCAGCTCGAAGTGCGTGACCAACAGGCCATCGTGCGTCCACTGCAGATCGATCTCGGTAGTGGAGACACCCTGCGCGCTGAGCGTCGTCGGCGAGTTGGGTGTTCCCGACAGCGTCGTGGCCGATGCCTCCGTGGAATACGCCGAGCAGCCGGCCGTGTTGCACGCGACGATCTGGTAGAAGTAATCCGTGCTCGCGACCAGACCGGTGTCCTGGAATGCAGTGGTGGTGCCGCTCACTACCTGGATCTGCGCATAGGTGCCGCCCGCTCCCGTCTTCCGCTCGATGCGGTAATCGACGACGTTGCCGCTCGCCGCATTCCACGACAGATCGATGCGTGATGGGCTGACCGCCGTTGCGGTGAGACCGGTCGGCACGCCCGGCGGCGTTTCGGGCACCGTGAACGTCACCGGCACATCGACCGGGCTGTTGGTCGCGCCCGTCGCGGTGATGCGCACCGTCGCCATGTAGGTGCCTCCGGGCAGACCGGCGGCATTCGCGCTCACGGTCACGGTTGCCGGGGCCGTCGTGCTGCTGAGACTCGTGCCCAGCCAGCCGGTAGGTTGCCCCGCGCTGTAGCTCACCGAAACGGCCAGGCCGCTCAGTGTGCCGCCCCCGCTGTTGGTGAGCTGGATCTGCTGGTCCACCGGGCTCAGTCCGGAGAACGTGAGGCTCGTCGGCTGCGCGTTGATGGTGGACGGCGGCGTGCTCACGGTGAATGTCACCGTGATGTCCTGCGGACTGTTCGACGCGGCGGCGGACGTGACGCGTACAGTGGCCGTGTAGCTGCCCGCCGCCAGCGAGCCGGTGGCAGCGTTCAGCGTGATGCTGGTCGGTGCGGTGGTGCTGCCCAGCGTCGCGCTGAGCCATCCCGACTGGCCGGAACCGTAGCTGACGGCAACGCCAAGTCCGGAGAGCGTGCCACCCCCCGCGTTCGTGACGGCCACCGCTTGCGACGCGGGATTGCCGCCGCCCTGCACCGCATTGAAGCCGACGGTCGTCGTGCCCAGCGCGATGGTGGGCGACGGTGCGGGAACGGTAAACGTGACCGGCACATCGAGCGGGCTGTTGGCGGCGCCCGCCGCGGCGATCCGCACGGTGGCCGTGTAAGTGCCCGCGGTCATGGTTCCGGCGGCGGCGCTGACCGTCAGGGTGGCCGGCGCCGTCGTGCTGCTCAAACTCGTGCTGAGCCAGCCGGTCGGCTGCCCTCCGCCGTAAATCACCGAAACCGAGAGGCCGCTGAGTGTGCCGCCGCCGTTGTTGGTGATCTGGACCGGCTGGCTGGCCGGGCTCGTTCCGGTGAACGTGAGACTGGTCGGCTGCGCGCCGATGACGGGCGCGGGCGTGGCCACCGTGAAGGTCACGGTGATGTCCTGCGGGCTGTTCGAAGCAACACCCGACGCGACGCGCACCGTGGCGGTATAGCTGCCCGCCGTCAGCGATCCGGTGGTTGCATTCAGCGTGATGCTGGTCGGTGCAGTGGTGCCGCCCAGCGTGGCGCTCAGCCAACCCGATGGCTGGCCGCCAGGATAGATGACTGAGACGGTGAGCCCGGAAAGCGTGCCGCCGCCTCCGTTATTGACGGTCACCGCCTGCGACGCGGGATTGCCGCTGCCCTGCACCGCGTTGAAGCCGACGATCGTCGCGCCCAGCGCGATGATGGGCGAAGGTGGCGGCTGCGGAACCGTGTAGGAAACGGGCACATCGAGCGGGCTGTTGGCGGCGCCGGGCGCGGTGATGCGCACGGTTGCCGTGTAGGTGCCCGCAGCCAGCGTTCCGGCGGCCGCGCTCACGGTGAGCGTTGCGGGCGCGGTCGTGCCGCTCAGGCTGGTGCTCAGCCAGCCGGAGGGCTGTCCGCCCGGGTAGATCACCGAGACCGAGAGGCCGCTCAGGGTGCCGCCGCCGGTGTTGGTGAGCTGGACCGGCTGGCTCGCCGGCGTGGTGCCGCTGAACGTGAGGCTGGTCGGCTGCGCGCGGATCACCGGCGCCGCCGCCCCGACCGTGAATGTCACGGTGATGTCCTGCGGGCTGTTCTGGGCTACACCCGAAGCGACGCGCACGGTGGCGGTGTAACTGCCGGCGGCCAGCGAGCCCGTGGCTGCCGCCAGCGTGATGCTGGTCGGTGCGTTGCTGCTGCCCAGCGTCGCGCTGAGCCAGCCGGTCGGCTGGCCGGAGGCATAACTGACCGACACGCTGAGCCCGGTCAGCGTACCGCCGCCCGCGTTCGTGACGGCCACCGCCTGCGCCGCGGGATTGCCGCCGTTCTGCACCGCGCTGAAGCCCACGGTATTGGCGCCCAGCGCGATGGCGGGCGTCGCAGCCAGCACCTGCAGCTGCACGGGCAGGGTGAATGGTGAGTTGCTGGCCACCGGCGAGGTGATCGTGGCGGTCGCGGTGTAGGTGCCGATCGGCAACCCGCTCAACGTCGCTCCCAGCACGAGCGTCGCAGGGGCCGTGCGACCCGCCAGGTTCGCGCTCAGCCAACCGGTCGGTCCGCCGGCCGGATAGCTGACGCTCACGTCCAGCCCGTTCAGCGTCCCATCCCCGATGTTGGTCAGGGCAACCGCGCGATCGCCCGGATTCGCTCCGTTGTGGACGCCCAGGAACTCGACCGTGCCCGGCGTCGCCTGGATGGCCGGTCCGGAGGTGACCGTCACGTGCGCGGTTCCACTCACGCCTTCGGATGTGGCGCGGATGGTGGCATCGCCCGCGGCCAGGCCGAGCACCAGGCCGGTGCTGTCGACGCTGGCGATGTCTTCGTTGAGGCTGGTCCACTGGATGGCGCGGCCGGCGAGCGTCTGTCCGTCGCTGCTCAGCACCGAGCCGGTCAGCCGCGTCGTCGCGCCGACCCGAACCACCGTGTTGGACGGCGAGATCGAGACCTGCGATGCGCCCACGATCGTGACGTTGACGTCCTTGCAGCCGCCCAGCAGGACCAGCAGAACTGCCGTAAACAAAAGCGCGAAGCGCGAGCCGGGGAACTCACACATGTAAAGCCTCAATCAGGAATTTCAGAAACGGATGCGGACCAGGTCGAACTGGGCGCCATTCCAGCTCATCCGGATGGCGGGTGCCTGCAGTGCGGCACTGCCCACGCGCAGCGCAGCGGCCGCCTCGTCGTTGCGACGCCGGGCACCGCGGAATGCATCGATCGCGCCGTAGATGCCGGCGGCCGCGGCGAGCGCCAGCCCGGGGGCGAGGTACGGGCGCGAGACATCCTCTCGCACCACCTGATCGGACGGGCAGTTGCCGTCCACCGGCGGCGAGAGGCAAATCACGTCGGTCTTCTCGAGCAGCATTCCGATCGCCACGCCGGCCCCCGCCACGCCCAGTACCAGAGCACCGGTGGCGGGACGGCCGGTCGTGAAGTGTCCAAGTCCGGGGAACAGGAGACCGGAAGCCAGCACGAGTGATGGATTGTAGGGCGCGGCCGGCGTTCCGCCGTAGCGCGCTACGACATCGACCACCTGGCCCAGGTCGGGCGCGCCCGGGTTCAGCTCGAGGTAGCGGCGCAGATCGGCAATACCGTCCGCGCGTCGCCCCACCGCCAGGCGCGCAATGCCGCGATTGTAGATGGCATCGCTCCAGTTGGGCGCGGCGGCCAGCGCCCGCCCGAACGCGGCCTCCGCCGGTGCTGCCCGTCCGGCGTCGTAATGCGCGATGCCGATGCGGAAGTCGTGCGCCGCATCCGCAGGAACCGCGTGTTCGCGATTCGCGAGCGCGGCAATGCGCTCACGCGCCTCGATCGCATCAGCGGTATCGGGATCGAGCGCCAGAAAATGGCAGTAGCCGGCCAGCGCATCTTCCTGACGGCCCAGCTCCTCGAGCGCGCGGGCGAGCCGGTACGCAATCGCCTGCGAGCGTGGGTCGAGACGCGCTGCGTTCGCGAGTTGCTCAGCCGCCGCGGTGTTGTTGCCGAGAATCGCCGCCTGCGTCGCGGATGCCGCGAGCGCATCCGCCTGCTGGCGTTGCGCGGCCGACACCGCCGCGACGGGCGTCGCGGCCGGACATCCCGACCACGCCACCTGCGGCGTAGTGCGCTTCAGGTCGAGCTGCTGCGCCGACACCGGCGCGGCCAGCGTCGCCAGCAGCAATACCGCGAGCGCTCGCGCCAAACGCGGATTAGCGCCGGCCGGCAGCAACGGGTCGGTTCTGATTGGTCCGCGTGCCATCACCCAGCTGCCCATCGAGGTTCAATCCCCAGCAGAAGTCACCACCACCCGCCGCCGTGGCGCAGGTGTGCGCGCCGCTCGCGGCTATGGCGGTGAAGCGCCGCGCGCCGGCGCCCTCCGTCGGCCGCGTGCGGTCGGCATTGGTTCCGTCGCCCAGCTGGCCGTAGTTGTTGCGGCCCCAGCACCAGGCGGCGCCGTCGCGGGCCACTGCACATGTGTGCACGCCGCCTGCGGTCAGTGTGCTGAACTTCTCGTCGACGGCTACCGCGGTCGGCGATGTTCGCGCGTCCGTGTCGCCGGTGCCGAGCTGACCGTTCGTGTTCTGCCCCCAGCACAGCACCACGCCATCGCTGCGTAGTCCGCACGTGTGGGCGCTGCCCGCGACCAGCGCGGTGAAACGATGGCCGCCGGAAACGGCGGTCGGTCGCGCCCGGTCATTCGTGGTGCCGTCGCCTACCGCGCCGGCGGCGTTCCGCCCCCAGCACATGGCCGTGCCGCCCGTGGTGAGCGCGCACGTATGCGCCCAGCCGACGGTGACGCTGCGGAAAGTGCGACTTCCTCCGGCGCGCACCGGCGCGCTTCGATCGGTGGTCGTGCCGTCGCCCAGCTGGCCCTGTCCGTTCTCACCCCAGCAGAAAAGGCTGCCCTCGCCGTCCAGCGCGCAGGAGTGCGCCATGCCGGCTACCACTTTCGTGAGGCGCGTGGCCGTGCTCACCCGCACCGGCTGGATGCGCGCGCTGCGACTGCCATCTCCCAGTTGGCCGCCCGTGTTGGTGCCCCAGCAGTAAGCCGTGCCGGAAACGCCGATGCCGCAGGTGTGCGAGATGCCGGCCGAGATAGCCGCGAGCGGTTCGGGTGCTGCGACGCGCACGGATCCGCGGCTTCCGCTCGTGCCATCACCGAGCTGCCCGGTGTCGTTGCCGCCCCAGCAGATGGCGGTACCGTCGCCGGCGAGCGAGCAGCTGTGCGTGCCGCCCGCTGCAATCGTCCGACGAACCGGTAACGGCGGAGGTTGCCCGCTCGCGCGGAAGCTGGCGCTGGCATCGTCTGCGCCCTCCGCCACCGCGACAACTTCCTGCTCCTCGCCCTCACCGAGTACCCATTGCGCGCGGGCCGTGCCATCCGCGCCGGTCACCGCTTCCGCCGGCGTTACCCGGCCGCCGCCACGTTTCACTTCGAAGCGGATGGCAGCACCGCGTACCGGCTTACCATCGCCATCCTCGGCGCGCACCACGAGTGGCTGCGACAGCGCCGCCCCGGCCGTGCCGCGCTGCTCCGTCCCGGACATCGCGCGCAGCTGCGTGGCCGGCCGGGGCGCAACACGCGCGCGGAACGTGGCGGTCGCGCCACCCTGATCGAGCACCGCTTCCAGCACATGCGTGCCGGCGGCGAGCGGCAGCCAGCGCACCTTGATTTCACCCTTCGCATCCGTGCGACCCTCGGCCGGCACCACCTTGCCCGTGCCTGCACGAATGACAAACCGGACCGCCGCATCCCGCGCCGCGCGGCCACCCTCGTCGGTGACGC
Organism: uncultured bacterium; assembly: GCA_966424955.1. Classification (GTDB taxonomy): domain Bacteria; phylum Gemmatimonadota; class Gemmatimonadetes; order Longimicrobiales; family RSA9; genus CBJLQC01. Next base: position 6,420 of record CBJLQC010000102.1, read on the forward strand.
GCAGCACGAGCGGCTCGGCGAGCGTGTCGCCGGCTACGCCGTCCTGAGACGCGCCACCCGTGACGACCGGCTCCAGCACGAGCGGCCCGGGCTCCGGTCGCGGCGGTGCTGCCTGCGCGGCGGCCGGCTCGGGCACGATTACGCCCGGCTCGGCGCGCGCGGCCTTGCCCCAATAGCGCGGTGCGATGACCAGCCCGCTCAGCAGGCTGACCCCTACTACCGCTGCCGCCAGTGCGGCCGGTCGCCGCAGAATCAGCCGACGCGGTGTCACCGGCTCTACATCCTCGTCGACATCGTCGTCGACGTCGTCGTCGTGTTCACCAACCACGAGTGCCGAGATGGCCTCGAGCCCGAGGACCGGCTCCACTTCGGCATCCGTGGGCCGGCGGTACTGGATCGTCACGTTCTCGGGCTCGGGCTCCGTCTCGCCGCTCAGCGTCGGCAGCATCGACGGCAATGCGTCCGGAGCCGGCGATGCCGCCTCACCAAGCGCCTTGAGGAACGCGTCCGCATCCGGCCAGCGATCGGCCGGGTCCTTCCGAAGCGAAACCTCGATCGCCGCGAGCAGCCCCGCCGGTACGTCCGGCCGCTGCAGGGTCAGGGACGGAAGGGCCTCATGCTTCTGCTTGTAGATGACGCTGAACAGGCTTTCGCCTGCCCACGGCCGACGGCCGGTCAGCGTTTCCCAGCCGACCAGTCCCAGGCTGTAGATATCGCTGCGCCCGTCCAGCGACCCGCCATCCATTTGCTCGGGTGACATGTACGTTGGCGTGCCGATGGCCGCGCCCGGCAGCGTGAGGCTCGAGTCCGAGTCCCAAGGCCGGGCGATGCCGAAGTCCGAGAGCCGGGCGATGCCGGTCTCCTCGTCGATGTAGATGTTCTCGGGCTTGATGTCGCGATGTACGATGCGATGCCGGTGCGCATAGGCCAGCCCGCGTGCTATGTCCGCGAGCACCCGCGTCACTTGCGCGTAAGGCAATGCACCGCGCTGCTGGATTTCACTCTTCAGCGTGCGACCC
>CBJLQC010000103.1:0-7420 GCA_966424955.1 uncultured bacterium
AGATGAAGCGCTCCTTGCCCTCGAGCGTGCGGGAGAACTCCAGGTAATAACGCTCGACTTCGTAGTAATCCCGGTAGTCCTTGCCGTTCCAGAAATACGAAAGCGAATTCTTCAGGTCGGACCGGATCCACCGATCGTTGGTGTCGCTCGTGTTGTTCACGAAGCCCAGCACCAGGTTGGACCGGCCGCGGCGCAGTCCGATGCCGGCACGCGTGATGAGATCGCCCCGATGAGTGGCGTAACCGACCGAGCCGAAAATGGAAGGCTCGAGCGCCAAAAAGGGCGGCAGCAGGAGCGTCGGGCCCCACTCCACGCGCACGCCATCCACGCGGTTGTATTCCGGATTCTGGATGCCGAATGCGCCGGTGAGCTTGAGCGCGGGGCGCGCGTTGGTGCCCTCGATGATCAGCATGCCCTCGCTCTCGCGCACGTGGTACGGCGCGAGCGGCCGGTTCTCCACGCTGCGCAGCTGAGCCAGCTCGGACGGGTAGAACCCGCCCGCGATATTGGTCACGCTGCCGTTGACGACGGCGCTCGGACGGAAGTACATGTTCGCGTCCACGCCCACCACATTGCCGAGCACGGTGCCTTCCACGATCAGCCGCGACCGCACTACCAGCACGTTGCCCTGCAGCGTATCGCCGTGCGCGATCAGGCGGTCCTCCGCGACCAGCGTGTACTGCCCGCTCAACATCGAGCGCAGCACCGCATCCAGGTCGGCCTCGCCATAGCCGCGCGCCATCACGCGCTGCGCGGATGCGGAAGCCGCGCCGGCCAGCAGGAGCAATACAGCAAGAGCGAGTGGTTTCATAATTTCAGAAAATTGGACATGAGCTCGCGGCCCCCCTGGCTGGCGATCGACTCCGGGTGGAATTGCACACCCCATACCGGATGCTGGACGTGGCGGAGCGCCTGTATTTCGTCCTCGAAGCCCGGCTCCGCGATCCACGCCTGCACCGTCAATTCGCCGGGCAGCGTGGCCCGGTCGACGACCAGAGAATGGTAGCGCGCCACTTCCAGCGGCGCAGGCAGCCCCGCGAACAGCTCCGCACCGGTATGCGCGATCGGCGATGTCTTGCCGTGCATGATGCGGCGGGCACGTACCACGTTGCCGCCGTACGCCTGGCCGATGGCCTGGTGGCCGAGGCACACGCCCAATACCGGCCGGGTCGGGCCGAAGCGCCTGACGACGTCCACACTGATGCCCGCTTCATTGGGCGTGCACGGTCCCGGCGAAATCACGATGCGCTCGGGTTGCAGCCGCTCGACATCGTCCAGCGTGATTTCATCGTTGCGCCTGACCACGGGCTCCACCCCGAGCGAGCCGATCAGCTGCACGAGGTTGTACGTGAACGAATCGTAGTTGTCGATGACCAGCAGCATAATCACGCCCGTGGATGAAAACGCTTGTGCACGTCGCGCAGGTACTCGCGATCGACATGCGTGTAGATCTGCGTCGTCGAGATGTCCGCGTGCCCGAGCATCTCCTGCACCGCGGCCAGGTCGGCGCCGCCCTCCAGCAGGTGCGTGGCGAAGCAATGCCGGAGCGTGTGCGGCGTCACCCGCTTGCGGACACCCGAGCGCTTCACGTGCTTCCGCAGAATCTTCCAAATTCCCATGCGCGTCAATGGCCGTCCCTGTGCGTTCAGGAAAACCGTGCCCTGCCCCGCGTGGCGGGCCAGCGCCGGACGCGTCTCACGCATATAGATGTCCAGCGCGCGCTGCGCGCTGCGGCCGATCGGGACGATCCGCTCCTTGGCGCCTTTGCCGAAGACGGTGGCCACGCCCTCCTCAAGGTCTACATCGCGCAGCTTCAGCGTGGCCAGCTCGCTGACCCGCACACCCGAGGCATACGCGAACTCGAGCAAGGCCTTGTCGCGCCAGTACAGCCGGTCGCCGATCTGCGGCGCTTCGAGGATCTTTTCGACGTCGTCACGGCTGAGCACGCCCGGCAGCCTGCGCCACGTCCTGGGCATTTCCACCTGCTCGGTGGGATCCGCCTTGACATGCCCCTCGGCGATCAAAAAGCCGTAGTAGGTGCGCACCGCCGACAACGTGCGCCGGATCGATGTCGCCTGCAGCCCCTGGTCCTTCAGGTCGTAGACGAACTCCCGCAATTGATTGGCCGTGAGCCGGCCCGCGTCCTCGCTGCCGATGCGCGCGGCGTATGCGATCAGCCGTTTCAGATCACGACCGTATGCCTCCAGCGTGCGCGGCGACACGCCGCGCTCGAACTGCAGGTAATCGCGGAACTCCTCCAGGTAGAACATGGCAGGCGCTCAGGGCCGGTGCGGGTGCCGGCGGCTCTTCACCCACCAATAGACGAATGCAGCCAGCAGCACGATCGCGATGCCGAGCAGCACGGAGCTGGCCCGACTGAAGAAGGACATGATCACGCCCCAGTTTCTGCCGGCGATCGCGCCCAGGTAAACGAGCGCGCCGTACCACAGCGCGGAGGCGGCCGCCAGCGGAAAGAACACGCGCCGGAACCGCACGTGCGTCACGCCGGCGAAGACCGGCACCATGGCGCGGAAAGCGGGGAGGAAGCGGCTGATGAAAATCGCGGGGGTGCCCCATCGCTGGTAGAACAGCGCGATATGGCTGAGCTGTCGCTCGTTCAATACCAGCCGGCCGAGATGGTGCTCGGTGAAAAACGTCTTCCCGAAGCGATGCGCCAGCAGATAGACCACGCTGGCGGACCCGACATTCATGACCCAGGTCACCAGAAAGACCAGCCATGGGTCGGCGCGGCCGCGCGCGGCCAGAAACGCACCCAACAGCACGAACGTGTCGGCCGGCACGGGCGGAACGAAGTTTTCTACCGCCGCGCCCATGCCAATGAACGCATAGATCAGCTCGGGCGGCAGCGACGCCAGTTTGCCGAGCAGCTGGCTGAGCACGCTACCCTTCCACGGTTGCGATCAGCGCGGTGGCTACGACCGCCACTCCCTCGCCCCGCCCGATCCAGCCCATGCCTTCGTTGGTCTTGCCCTTGATGGAAATGTGCCGGGCGCCAATGCCGAGTGCCGCCGCCAGCTGCTCACGCATCGCGGTAGTGTGGGGGGCGATCCGCGGCGCCTCGCAAATGACCGTGACATCGATGTTGATGACCTGGTAGCCGTGACCTTCGAGCAGCGCATGGGCCTGGCGCAGCAGGTCGATCGAATCCGCATCCTGAAAAGCCGGTTCGGATGGCGGGAAATGCGTGCCGATGTCGCCGAGCGCGGCCGCGCCCAGCATCGCATCGGTTACTGCATGCGCGACCGCGTCCGCGTCCGAGTGTCCGGCCAGGCCGTGCGTGTGCGGGATTTCGACGCCGCCCAACACGAGCCGGCGTCCCGCGGCGAACCGGTGCGAATCGTAGCCGATACCTATGCGCATAGATTCACGTGCGCGGACACGGACACGTGCACGTAACGGCGAGTCATCCTCGATGCAGATTTGGCTCTCACGTGACCGCGTTCGTGCACGTGTTCGCGAACGAGGTCAAGTACAGCAGGGACATCCCGCCGGCGCGTCGTCCACCAGCGTATAATCCTGGTAGCGCCGTTTAGCGGTAAAGCCCGCGCTCTCGATAATGCGGCGGATCTCCGCTTCCGGCATGATGAAATCGATGCCCGCCGCGCTCACCACGTTCTCCTCGATCATCAGCGAGCCGAAATCGTTGGCGCCGAAGTTGAGCGCGATCTGCGCCATTTTCGGACCCTGCGTCACGTAGGAGACCTGCAGGTTCGTGAAGTTGTCGAGCGCGAGCCGCGCCAGGGCCGTCGTCGTCAGGTAGTCCATGCCCGTGCCTAGCGGCACGTCCCAGTCTTCCATCTCGGTGTGCAGCGGCTGGAACGACCAGGCGATGAAGGCCGTGAAGTGACCCCGGCCGCGCGCGAGAGAGCGGGCCTGCGAAGCGCGCAGCTTCAGGATGTGCTCCAGCCGGTCCTCCCACACTTCGCCCACGCCGTACATCATGGTCGCCGTGGTGTGCAGCCCGGCTTCGTGCGCGGCTTCGTGGATCTCCAGCCACCGCGTGGCATCGATCTTCTTCGGCGCAATGAAGTCACGCACCGCGTCCACCAGGATTTCCGCGCCCGCGCCGGGCATGGAATCCAGGCCGGCCTGCTTGAGCTGCCTAAAGATCTCATCGACCGGCAGCCGCGAGACCTTGCTCATCATCTCGATCTCCGATGCGCTGAAGCCGTGCACGTGGATCGGATGGTGCTCCTTGATGTAGCGCAGCAGGTCGAGATACCAGTCGAGCGGCAGGTAGGGATTGTGTCCGCCCTGCATCAGGATCTGCACGCCGCCCAGCGCCTTGGTCTCGTCGATCTTGGCGCCGATTTCCTCGAAGCTCAGGACATACGCTTCATCGTCTTTCGGGCGACGATAGAATGCGCAGAACTTGCAGTCGGTGACACACAGGTTCGAGTAATTGATGTTGCGATCGACGATGTAGCTCACGATGTCGCCGGCCACGAGCGCGCGGCGCCGCGCGTCCGCGCGCGCGCCCAGCTCCAGCAGCGGTGTGGTGCGCAGCACCTCCAGCCATTGCGCGATCTCATCCGCGTGCGGGCGCGTCTCGAGCGCGGGCGGCGTGTAGGAAGGCCGCGGCGAGCGCTGGCGCAATCCCACCGAACCCAAAGGCGAGGGCTCGCGCTTGCGCGGTGTGACGGTAGAGAGAATGGGCAGAGCACGCTGCTCGCCGGCCAGCACGCGACTGCTCATGCGGCGCGCTCCCCGGTGCCCCAGTCCTTGAGCTCGCGGTACAACGCGTCGCGCTCGACGGGCCGCTTGCCTGCGTCCTGGATCAACCGGATGATCTCATTGAAGGAGAGGCCTTCCGGTGTGTGGGCGCCTGCATCGTGGTAGATGCGCTCGCGCACCACCGTACCTTCCAGGTCGTCCACGCCGAAATGCAAGGCGATCTGGCTGACCTTGGCCGTGTTCATGATCCAGTGCGTCTTGATGTGCTGGAAATTGTCGAGATACAACCGCCCGATCGCGAGATTCTTGAGATCGTCGAATCCGGTCGTGGCCGTGCCGCCGCGCCCCAGCTCTTCACCCAGCTCGTTGTTGTCCGGGTGATAGGCCAGCGGAATGTACGTCAGGAAACCGCCCGTCTCGTCCTGCAGCTCGCGCAGCATGGAGAGATGCTCGATGCGCTGGTCGTTGGTCTCGATGTGACCGTACAGCATCGTGCAATTGGTCGGAATGCCGAGCCGGTGCGCCTTGCGGTGCACGTCCAGCCACTCCTCGGCGACCAGCTTGCGCTTGGCCAGCGTCGCGCGGACCGCCGTCGAGAAAACCTCGGCGCCGCCGCCCGGCATGCTGTCCAGTCCGGCCGCGCGCAGCTTGACCAGCACATCCTCCACCGAGGTCTTCTCGATGCGCGCGAGATGCGCGATCTCGACCGCGGTGAGCGCCTTGACCTCGACGCCGGGAAACCGCTCCTTCAGCCCGCGAATCAGGTCTTCGTAATAGGCCAGCCGCAGCTTGGGGTGGAGCCCACCCACGATGTGGAATTCGCGGATCTGGCTGTCGCGGACGACGTCGGCTTCGGCAAACGCTTCCTCCAGCGTCATCGTATACGCGCCCTCCTCGCGCGGCGTGCGCGCGAAGGAGCAGAAGGTACACGTCGCGCGCAGAATGCAGACGTTCGTCGGATTGAGGTGCTGGTTGGCCACGAAGAACACGCGATTGCCGTTCTTCTGGCGGTTCACCCAGTCGGCCATTGCGCCAATGGCGAGCAGGTCCTGGGATTCGAATAGAGCAACGCCGTCGGCATGATCGAGCCGCTCGTGCTGCATCACCTTGTCGTAGATATCGAACAACCGCGCATCGCGTGGCTTGATGGCGATTTCCGGGGCCGTCTCTAGCAGTGCTTGCATGCGTGCACGATAGCGCGCATGCGGCTGTCGGGCAATGACTTGGAAGCGAAAAGGGCCCGCCGGAAAAGCGGGCCCTTCGCCTGGTCGGCTCAGACGAGCAAAGGCTACAAACCGAGCGCCCGTGCCACGTTGATGCGGCCGCGCCCGAAGTATGGATCGGTGCCCGGCTGGCCCAGGTCGTCCGCGGTCGCGCGGATGATGTCGCGAATGCGCGCGGGGTTGCGACCATGCTCGGCCACGAGCAGGGCGGCCAGTCCGGTCACGTGCGGCGCGGCCTGGCTGGTCCCGATCTGGCCCGCGACGTAGATGCCGGGGCCCGCGCAGAAGCCCTTCACCACGTCGATCACCTTGCCATCCTTGTCCTTGATCAGATCGGCGCTCGACGACGAGCAGATCGAATAGATCCAGCCGGCGCTCACGATGTTGCCCTTCGAATCGAGCGCGTAATTGCCGCCCGGCGCGGCCACGTCGACGCGAGAACGCCCGTAGTTGGAATACGGCGCGAACTGATCCACATCATCCAGTGGCGCGCCCGCCGCGCTGGTTGCGGTCGTGCCCGTGGCACTCGCGCAGATGACGTGCGTCTGATCACAGTACGTGAAATGCGCGTTGGGAATCATGTCCATGCTCAGCGCGCTGTTGCCCGACGCCACGACGACGGTCACGCCCTTCTGCTCGGCGTACTGGAACACCCGGTTGAGCAATGCGACGTACGCGCCCGACTGATACTTCAGGAACGCGCCGCCCAGGCTCATGTTGATGACATCGGCGCCGTTATCCACGGCGTAGACGATCCCCGAGAGCACGGCCGCCGTCGGACAGCCCTCGAGCACGTGGCTGCATACCTTGACGCCCAGCAGCTTCGTGCGTGAGGTAACGCCCGCAAAGCCCCAGGCCGTGCTCGACACCTGCGAGGCGACGTTGGTGCCGTGTCCATTGAGATCCGCGATCAGTGGACGGTTGTTCCCGAAGAGCTTGGTAACCCAGGCGTCATCGGCCGATACGAACGATTTCGATGCGGCGTCGATCAGACCGGCCGCATCGGGGCTGTTCGTATCCAACCCCGTATCCAGGATCGCCACCTTCACGCTCGACGAGCCCAGCTTCCCGGCGCTCCACGCCTGATTGGCGCCGATCGCGGGCAGATTCCACTGCAGGCGATACAGCAGCGCCGTATTCGGCTGCGTAACACTCGCCACCTGCCCGGCATCCGTGGCCAGCGCGAACGGCATGGTCGACTTCGTCTCGAAGGGCACGAGCTCTTCGGCATCAATGGCCAGCACACCATTGGCCTTGCGCAGCTGCGCAACGGCCGGCTCCGACAATCCGGAGACGATCAGGCCGCCGAACCCATCCAGGTTCGCTTCGATGGTGCCGCCCAGCGCGGCGACGCGGGCCTGCAGCACCGGTGACGCGCTTTTGCCGGTCAGCGCAACGATGTAGCGCTGCGTCGCGGCTTCCATGACAAATGATTTCTGGGACTTGAGGGCGGGCGCGGTGGGTTCGTCGATGCAGGCGGAAAGCACCAGCGCGACGAGACC
>CBJLQC010000104.1:0-7411 GCA_966424955.1 uncultured bacterium
GAGCACGTCGCCGTCCACCGGCACCTTTTCACCCGGGCGCACGCGCAAACGGTCACCGGCGACGACGCTCGCCAACGGCACGTCGACCTCGCGGCCATCGGGCTCCAGTCGACGTGCGGTCTTCGGCGCTAGGTCCAGCAGCGCGCGAATGGCGAAGCTCTTCCCCACGATCTCGTAGCGGCTCTCCACCTCACCGCGCAGTCGGGCGTTCTCCTGCTCGAGGCCGCGCACCTGCAGCGCATTGCGGATGGTGACCAGCAGGCGATCGGTGTCGAGCGGCTTCTCGAGGAAGTCATAGGCGCCGCGCCGCGTCGCCTCTACGGCCGTTTCGATGTTGCCATGGCCGCTCATCATGATGACGACCGCGCCCGGATCCTGCTCGCGCAAACGATCCAGCACTTCCAGGCCGTCCATGCGCGCCATCTTCACGTCGAGCAGACTCAGGTCGGGGCGGAATTCCGTGTAAATGGAGAGCGCTTCACCGCCACCGCCGGCCACGCGCACCTCGTGGTCCTCGTACTCGAGGACCTGCCGCAGGATTTTGCGGATGCCTTCTTCGTCATCGACAACCAGGATCTTCGCCATGCCTGTGTTTGGTGATCCGCGTGCTCGGTTAGCTCCGCGCCTTCACTGATCCGAGCGTCCGTTGGTGGCCCGCCCGTTGTTCAGAAAGACGAGTGAATCGCCGCGAACGTAAGCGGCATCGGCTCCCGGCGGAAGCGGCAGCGCCAGCGCATCGGCCGGCAGCCCGGCTTCGTCCTTTCGCCCGAGCCGCCGCAATGCGGCCGGCACCAGTCGTTTCGGCAGCGGAATGCGCGCGGCGCGCACCTGATCCACGGCCAGGGCGATCCGGCCGCCGCCCAGCGGCAGGATCGAGCCGGTCACGCCCACCTCGGTCGTGTCCGGCAGAAACGCGGCCGCTTCACCCAGCTCGGTGAGCTGCGGCAGGCGCTCCACGGGCACGCGCGCCTCCACCTCGATCTTGCCTTTCTCGATTCGTACGCGTGGTGAATCCACGAACGCGGGCAACAACTGCCGATACTTGTAGAGCAGCAGGCTCTGCAGCTCGATCTCGGTCAGCGCAACATTGCGTGATTCCCCGCTTTTCAGCTGTTCCAGCTTGGCGACCGCCTCACGAGCCAGCTCGGGCGACGGCTCGGCGACGACCTCTACACCGCGGACGCTGCGCCAGATCTCGGTAAGGCGATCCCGATTGATGAATGCGAAAACGGCCAGCCCGGCAATCAACACCATTCCCAACAATGCCTTCAGGCAGCCCATGATCAGCGCAGCTCCATTCGTTGCATGACTTCGTAGCGCGCACTGCGGCCACCCAGGCGGCTGCGCATGAGCTCGACCGAACGCGCCCGAAACTCCGTCTTATAGTCGAACGCAGCCTTGATTCGATCCATCGCCGCGCGGTCGCGGATCCGCCCGTCCTTACGCACGCGGGCAACCGTGATGTGGGGACGGAAGGCGCGCTCTTCGGCCGCGAAGCCCAACGGCACGAACGCCCGGTCCAGCCGGCGGTGCAGCTCGGCCATTTCCGCGCCCGCCTGCACGCCAACCCAGAGGACGTTCGGGCGCGCGAGGGAGGGAAACGCGCCGAAACCGCTGATCGCAACGTCGAATGCCTCCGCGTCCGCGGCTGCTGCCGCCAACGCGCCGATCACTTCGGGCAGGCGGGCGTCGAGCACTTCGCCGAGAAATTTCAGGGTTATGTGCAGCGCGTCGGGCTCGACCCAACGGGCCGGCAGGTCAGCAACGGGCAGAGCCTGCAGCGAGCGGATCAGGCGCGTCTTCTCGGCATCGGGAAGGTTGATAGCCATGAAAAGTCGCACTTACGCGTCGGGGCCGGTGTCGAGGGCAGCGGCATGGTCGCCGAGCGCGACGACTTTGTGCGCGTCAACCACCTGGGCCACCGCTTCGATGGCGCGATCGACTTCGGCTTCCGTGGTGGACCAGCCCAGTGAAAAGCGGACCGCGCCGGTCTGTTCGGTCCCGAGCACGCGGTGCGCTTCCGGCGCGCAATGCAGGCCGGGCCGCGTGAGTACACCGTGCTCCTTGTCCAGCCGCGCTGCCAGCGTGGGCACGTCGATGTGATCCGAAACGATTGTGACAATCGCGACGCCATCGTCACTCGCCGGCGAGATGACGCGCACGCCGGGGATGCCGCAGAATCCGGCGCGCAGGCGCCGCTTCAATGCGATGCTGTGCTGGTGCTGCGCCGCCACGCCGCGCGACTTGATCCACTCGATGCCGGCCAGCAGGCCCGCAATACCGGGCGCGTTCGGCGTGCCGGCTTCCAGGTGGTCCGGATACGCAGGCGGCATCTCACGCAGCAGCGAATCGCCGCCCGTGCCGCCGCGCAGCAGCGGACCCACATCGACGCCTTCCCGGACCCAGAGCGCGCCCGTCCCCTGTGGCCCGAGCAGACCCTTGTGTCCGGTAATGGCCAGCAGATCGATGTCGTCGGCGGCGACGTCGACATGCGTGTGACCAGCGGATTGTGCGGCATCGACGAGCACGAGCGCACCCGCCTCGTGTGCCAGACGCGCCAGCTCCGCGACCGGCAGCGGCGTGCCCAGCACGTTGGAGACGGCATTAATGACGAGGAGCCGCGCGCCGGTCAGCGCGGCGCGCGCCTGCCACAAGTCGATTGAACCGTCCGGCGCGCCGGCCAGCATTCGCACGACGATGCCGCGCTCGCGCGCCAGTTGATGCACCGGACGCAGCACGGCGTTGTGGTCGTACGCCGTCGTTACGACCACGTCGCATTCGCGCAGCGTTCCCCACAGCGCCGTGTTGAGCGCATGCGTAGCATTGAACATGAAGGCAATGCGCCCGGGATCACCGGGAATGGCGAGCAGCCGTGCCAGCGCCATGCGGCACCGCAGCGCAATGCGCGCGGCATCGACGGCGAGGCGATGACCGCCGCGTCCCGGTGAAGCGCCGCAACCGTCCAGGTAATCGGTCACGGCCCGGGCGACTTCCGGCGGACGCTTCGCGGACGTGGCCGCGAAATCCATGTAGACGCAGTCGCTCAAGCGCGCTCGCTTTCCAGGTCGATGGTCACGAACTTGTAACCCTGCTGCTTCAGCTCCGGTACAAGGGAGCGCACCCGCTCGATGTCGGCAAGTGAGGCGGGCACCATTGCAATATCGCTTTTAGCAGGTGTGCCCAGCATGACCAGCTCGCCCGCTTCATTCAGAGCACCGCGCCGGTAGCCTTCGACATCGAGCAGGATGCGCGTGAAGCCGAGATCAGCCAGCGCCCGCTGCAGCTGCGCCCCCAAGGTCACCGCCCGCGACAACTCGGCGGGCGCGAATTCCAGGCGCGCGACATCGCCATGGTGCCGCACACGGAATTCCCGGAATCCGATAGCGCGGATCCGCTCCTCGGCGACTTCGACCTGCTCCAGGCGCTCACGCGTAATCGCCACGCCATAAGCGACCCGGCTCGAGAGGCAGGGGGCGGACGGCATGTCCCAGGTCGGCAACCCGGCCGCTCGCGACAGCTCGCGGATTTCGGCCTTCGTCAGTCCGGCCTCGAGCAGCGGTGAACGAACGGTGTGTTCGCCGGCCGCGCGCATGCCGGGGCGGTGATCGTGCACGTCGTCGGCGTTCGTGCCGTCCGCCACGACGGCGAAACCACGCTCGGCCGCAAATGCCGTCAGCTTGGTCCACAGCTCGGTCTTGCAGAAGTAGCAGCGATTAGACGGATTGGCGAGATAATTCGGATCCTCCATCTCGTCGGTGGGCAGCTCCGCCATCGGGATCTCGAAATCACGCGCACACTGCAGCGCGATGTCGCGTTGCGCGGCCGGCAGCGATGGGCTCACCCCCATGACCGCCACCATGCGGCCTGACCCGAGCACGTCGCGCGCAACCTTGGCGAGGAACACGGAATCGACACCGCCCGAATAGCCGATGCAAACGGAGCCGTATCCGCGCAGGATAGTTTCGAGTCTGTTCAGCCTGGTACTCATCCGTTCACAATACTAGAGCAGATCCATTTGGTCTACTTGCTCGCCGTACACGACGCGTCCGTTCGCGAGGATGCGGGCATCCACATGCAACGTGTGCGTGTTCACTTTTCCGGGCTGGATGATGTGATACACGTCCAATCCGCGCGCGACCAGTGCGTCGGCGAGGAGGTTGCGATGGCAGCGCCAGGGCACGGCTTCGGCGCACATGACGACCTGCACCGTGTCCCGGGCGCGTTGCGCGATGCCGGCCACGGCCTGACGGAATGCCGGCGTGTCCATGTGATCGGCATAACCGCGAAACTGTGCGTTGCGCCACACCGTGTTGACCGAGTCGGAGCGCGGCACGCGGCGGCCGCCCAGCACCTCTTCGTGCCGGTAGCCGATGCCCGCCACTGCCAGTGAAGCGGACAGCTCGGCCTGGCTGAATTGCGGATGCCGCCGCGACATGGGGAAACGCCGCACATCGATGAGCAGCTCGACGCCGGACTCGCGCAGCAGCGCGACGAATTCCTCGATGCTGCGCGTCGAATGACCTATCGTAAAAACCGGGTTCACGTATTAGCCTATCCGCATCAATCCAGCCAGGAGCCCTAACATGCGCTCATTTCTCGCGGTGCTGTTCGCGTTGGCCCTCGCGGGCGACCTGACAGCGCAGGAATCACGTTTCGCCGGCAAGCGCGTCCCCTTCGAGTCCGGCTTTCGCGTCTATTTCATCGTCGACATGGAGGGCATGGGCAGCGTCGTCCATCTGCGGGAAGTGATCGCGGGCAATGAAGGCGAACGTTACCGGGACCGCACCAGCCCGGATTACTGGGATCACTACCGCGGCCTGCTCACCGATGAAGTGAACGCGGCCATTGCCGGCGCGCGCACCGGCGGCGCCGGCTCCTTCGTCGTCAATGAGGGACATGGCGGCAACCTGTTCGCAAATCTCCTGCCCTGGCAGCTGGATCAGGATGCCATTTTGATCCGCGGCTATCCCAAGCCCATGGTCATGTCGACCGCAATCGACAGCACGTTCGGCGCGCTGATCTTCACGGCTGCGCACGCCAATGCGGGCGGCGGTGGTGTGATGTCGCATACCTACGCGTTCGACCGTTTCAGCGTAAACGGAGAGGTGCTGAACGAGCCCGGCATCAACGCGCTCGTGGCAGGCGAGTTCGGCGTGCCCCTCGTCATGGTCGCGGGCGATGACGTGGTCGTGGACGAAACGCGCAAGCGCTTCCCCGGCATCGTCGGCGTGGTCGTGAAAACGGCGGTCGGCGGCAATGCCGCCATCACCTGGAGCCCCAAACGCGTGCAGCAAATGCTGCGCGACTCCACGGCGGCCGCCGTGCGGCGCGCGCGGGACGGCGGCTTCAAACCGTTTACGCTCTCCCGGCCGTATCGCGTAGAGTTCACACTGCGCTCCAGCTATCCCCCGGAATACGTGACCGGCGTCGACCAATTGATGCAGCGCTATCGCCTCGAGAAGGTGGAAGGACGTACCTACCGGTTCACGACCAGCAGCGCGCGCGAGATCGCGTATCTGCTCGACGACGTGGAGCTGGTCGTCCTGCGATGAGGTTGCGTCTTCTGCTGCTGCTCGCAGGGGTCATCTGCGGCTGCCGGAATGAGCCCAGCCGGTTCGCCGTCGAGCCCCTCGCCGACGGCGAGTGGATCGTACTCGATCGGTCGGAGCGCGGCGCGTTGCTGATGCTGAACCATACTCGTGTGCCAACCGTGCGCATGCTGACCGATCGCCTGGCACCGGTCGTCACCGACACCTTCTCGCTGCACGTCGGCGACCGCATCATCCCATTCCTGCGCATTGCGGGCGGTGTGTTCTACCTGACGATGCCGGGTGGGCCGCGCCTGGAACGCTCGCCCGCCGACCCGCTGATCTACGCATTCGAGCACGAGGATGCGATCTGGCTGTTTCGGGCACCCGCAACCATCAGGAAGCTCACGCTCGATGACGATCTGGATGTGCTGCGCGCCCAACAGCGGGAAGGCGAAGTCATCCTCTACTTCGCCGTGAATCCCGTGTGGAGCGCCGATGGCAAGTTCATTTCGTTTCTCAGCAACCGCGAGGCGGTACGGGCAGGCACGCGCGGACAGTCAATCTGGCTGATCGATGTCGCCGGGGGTGGGCAGCGGCCCCTGTATGATGAGTCCGGTGCCAGCGCACATGTGGATGCCGTGCTCGGCGACGCCTTCGTCTTGACGTCCAGTGCTGCTGCCGGCGTGTTCGGTGTGCGCCCCCGGGACGCGTCCGTGACCAGGCTCGGTGACGGCTACGTCATGGCGGGACATCCGGCGGGCCAGGCGGTGTTGCTGAACGACGACGGCAGACTCGTCCTGCTGCGCGCCGCGTCGCGCGACACTTTACCGGCTCCGCCGGCCGCCAGGATATGGAGCACGCATGCATCGTTTTCCCCATCGGCAGCGCGCATTGCGCTTTTCTCGACCGATCAGGCGGGTGGCTACTGGCTCCACGTATTCGATGGGGGTCACGAGCTCGGCGAGCCATTCGCCATGCCCGCGCCACCGGCGTCCGGTCCGACCTGGGTCACCGAAGAATCGCTGATCTTCGCGACATCGGAGCGCGGCAAGCCGCGCACGTTCCGGGCAACGTTGCGCTGAACGTCAGGCGTGCCCGGCCGGCGGCCGCGCGCCATGCGCCCACTCGCGTAGCGACTGCTTCAGCATGGCCCGGTTTTCTTCGCTGTAGCGCAGACGTCGCCGCGCGCGCCCCGGCATGAGCAGCTCCATCGTCATCCTGCCCTTGCGCAGCAGCAAATCGAACGGCCGCACGAGGTACCAGGCGAACATGCGTGCCGAGCCACGCCGCAGATTGTAGATCGCGGCCATGCGAGCAGGCGGCGGGAAGAGATGCCCGGCCGCCGCGGACATCCGTTTGGGCAAGCTCCGCGCGCGCACCGCCTGCCGGAAAGCGGTGGGTACCGCGATCGTGCAATTCAGAATAAAGGCACGCGCATTCTCGAGCAGGCGCGCTTCCTCGGGATCCGCCGGAAGCGCTTGGATGGCATTCGGCACCTCGGCACCGAGCAGCTCATGCGTGAGCAGCAATGTAAACCGCACAAAAGGGCCGACCCGCCAACGCTCCGCAGTACCGATCAGCACGTCCCAGTCGATTTCCTCGCGATAGCGCTTCAGCAGCACCGCGAGATCGCACAGCTGCTTGAGCGGCGTGTGCTCGAACCGGTGATGAAAGCACGCGTGCAGACACAGGTGCAGCGCGAGATGCTCAGGGGTCAGGACGTGCATGGCCCGCCCATCGACATCAATAGTCCGCGCGTGTGCCCACAGCTCTTCATGACGGATGTCGAACGGGCTGGTCGGCCGCTCGATCGTCCAGTGCACTTCCACGCCGATGCCCCGGCCGCGCGGCGGCGCCATGCGCGGCAAATGCGGGTTGGT
>CBJLQC010000105.1:0-7410 GCA_966424955.1 uncultured bacterium
CACTGGGAGTTCCGGCGCACGGATCCAGACAGTCAGTCGCTGGGGGCGCGCCTCCCGCTGGCGCGGCTGCCCGCAGAAATCCCAGGACTCAGAACTACGCAGGGGCTGCTCACCGAGTCGGCGCTGACATCGAACGCATACACGTATCTGCTGGCCAACCTGGCAGTCGATTCAATGGGCAATCGATATTGGCGGCTCTGGACCCGAAACGATCATACACCGGAGCGGATGCGCGCTCGCGTGCGCGCGCTCGGCGTCGATTACCTGGTTACATTCTCGGACAGCATCACTTCGCTGATTCGCAATGATGCTCGCCACTTCCGTGAGCTGACCCGCGATCCGGCATGGACACTTTGGGAGGTGCGCGGCTCCGGGCTGGTGGAGGCGCTGGCCCTGCGACCGCGGATCCTGAATGCGGAACCGTGGGATAGTGAAGTGGAGAATTGGCTGCTGCATCTAACCGACACAACGCGCTGGCCCGTGCGAGCCAGCGGCGCGGCTGAAAACGCGCTGAACCGTAGCAGCCTGGCGGCCGCACCAGCACCAATGACCGCGCGGCTCGGGCCGCGGATGGTGAGCTTCACAACCACACACGTAGGTGTGCCTCACGTCGTGCGGGTTGGATACTTTCCGAACTGGCGGGCTTACGGCGCGGACGGGCCCTATCTGGCGGCCCCCGGATTCATGATCGTCATCCCGCGCCAGCCCGACGTGGTGCTGCGGTTCGAACGGACGTGGGTCGAAGTCGCCGGCACGATCATCTCGTTGCTCGCCTGGCTCGGCGTCGCCGCTGCATGGCTCATTCAGCGCCGCCGGTCACGAAGTATTGCGCGCGCATGACCTTGCTGGCGGGCAACGGATTCAGCTGGGTATAGCGCACCGCCACGCTACGCGCCGGGACCCCCAGCGCGCCGCACTTCTCCAGGCTGATGAGCAGGGTGCGCGCCGCCGGACGCGCATCCAGCCGCAACGATGCGCATGCTACATCGCGGGTGCCTACGGCGGCCACGCGGAGATCACCGCGGTCCCGGGCATAACGGACGAGCACGGCGGATTGTTGTGCCCACTGCCACGGATTCACCGTGGGCAACGCGACCAGCACACTATCGATTTGCCCCGCACCGCCCACGACCTGCGCCAGTTGGCCGTTCAGGCGACGCTCCGCCATCTCCACGCGTGCTTCGTTGAAAGCGACGCCGCCCGCGATGACGATTACAGTGGCGACGGCCGCACGCACGACGCGGCGCACGGCGAGCGGGGCCTGGGCCGCGCGCGTCAGCGCACCGGCCACGATGAGGACGGTCCCGAGAAAGAAGGGCAACCCGTAGAGCGGCGAGAACCAGGCGACGGGCGCGTACAACAGCGCGCCCAGCCCAACAAATGCGAGCATACCGGCCACGCGAAGCCATCGTCCCCCCGCATCGTTCTCGATCCGGACATACCAGCCGAGGATACCAGCCAGCAGCCACGCCACGTTCGCGAACATTTGGGGAAACATGAAAGCCGACGTCACGGGCAGCACCATCAGCAGAAAAATGGTGATCACCCATTCGGGCGAAACGTTGCCGAGGCGGTAGGCGTTGGTATAGGCATTGGGCGCGCGCTCGAGCTGCGCGGATACTATGATGGCGGCGATGATGGCGGCGGCGAGCGCGGCACCGATCAGCAGCGCTACATTGCGCTGCGTCGGCCGCGGCCAGTGAAACCCGCGATCCCAGCAGCACGCGACGAAGACCGGAATGAGCGCGAGGGGCGCGAGCAGGTCCTTGGCCAGGGCGATGCCGAGGAGCGCGAGCACGATGAGCAGACAAAACAGCGGCCAGCGCGGTGTGCGAGGGTACGAGCGCGCGAGCAACAGCGCAATGCAGAAGAACAGTAGCGCGAGAGGTTCCCCGCTCGGGCGCAGCCAACCAGGCACGGCGGGCGTCGCGACGATCAGCAGTGACGCTGCCGCGGACGCCGTACCCGGGCGGTGTCCGACGCGAACCAGCAGCAACCAGACGGCGGCCAGCGCGCTGAACATGTAGCCGAAGACCATCGCGTTCCAGGCCATGGGGCGAGCGCCGAACAGCGACCAGTTCGCGGCCAGCTGCGCATAAGCCAGATACGATGTGCGGCCATGGGCGCGATAGTAGGAGCTTAGATTCGCTAACGCCTCGGCAAATGAGTGGGAGCGCCGCAATGGTGGCAGGAACTCCGAATAGTCGAGCATCGGAAAGGGAACGCGCGACCATGGCATGTAGATCAGCAACGCGAGCAAGAGCATGAGCGCGAGGTGGAGCGCGCCAATTCGCCACTCTAACGCGGGACGACCGGATCCGGACCCGTGCATCGTCTCTCGATAATCAGGAATTCGAAGTGAGGCCAAGCTACGCTGCCGTCCTCGTGTCAATTACGATCACTGCACTCGTGCTGCGGCTGCTCTATCTGAACCAGCCCATGCGCTACGACGAGGCGTATTCGTATTTGTTTTTCGTTCAGGTGCCCCTGCGCTCCACGTTATCGGATTACTCGCTGCCAAACCAGCACATCCTCAATTCGCTGTTGATGCGCGCATCGACGGCTGCCTTCGGAAATGCGCCCTGGGCCCTGCGCCTGCCGGCGTTCGCGTTCGGCGTCGCGATCGTGCCAGCCACGTTCTTCGGGCTCCGCCGCTGGTTCGGCGATGACGCAGCCATGCTCGGGGCGGCGTGCACCGCGGTAGCCGCTCAGCTCATCCTTTATTCGACGAACGCGCGCGGGTACAGCCTGGTTGTCCTGTTGTTTCTCGGCTTGCTCGCAGTGAGCGCGCGTCTGCGCGAGCCCGCCGGCCCGCAGCCCTGGATCGCTCTGGTCATCCTCTCCGTGCTGGGACTCTACACGATCCCGACCATGCTGTATGCGCTGGGCGGCATTTTCATCTGGCATGCGGCGCGGGCGTGGTCGCAGCTCCGAGCGCAACGTGATGCAGGCGCAATGCGGCGCGTCGCACGCAGTGCGGTCGCAGTAGGCGGTCTTACGCTGCTGCTCTACAGTCCTGTGCTG
The DNA here is from genome assembly GCA_966424955.1 of uncultured bacterium. Classification (GTDB taxonomy): domain Bacteria; phylum Gemmatimonadota; class Gemmatimonadetes; order Longimicrobiales; family RSA9; genus CBJLQC01. The sequence continues at coordinate 3,025 of CBJLQC010000105.1, forward strand.
GTCGGGACCGGGCTCGGGCCGCTGATTGCAAATGACTGGGTGTCCGCGCGCACGCCGCGCACATTCCTGGGCGAGCTGCCGGCCATGCTGCGCGAATTGTGGACCGATTGGCATGCCGGACTGCCCCTGTTCGTCATCATCATCCTGGCTGCCGGCATGTGCGCGTACCTGCTCCTGCCCGCCGCGCGTCGGGACAGCGCGAGCCTCCTTTCCGCCATCCTCCTTTGGTGCGTGGCCTTGCTCCTGGCCACGCTGCGTCCGCCTTTCGCGCGTGTGTGGCTGTTCCTGCTGCCGCTTTACTTCACGGTGGCCGCGCGCGGCATCGTGACACTTCTACAGGCAAGGCTCGAGGCGCCGCGCATCCGCGCGGCCGTACTGGCGGGAGCGGTCCTGATTTGCGCGACGGGCGCGCCGGGTGTCCTGCGCTCTGACGCTGTGCGCTTGAGTGCCGGCCCGCGCTTCCCCGACGCGGAGGCGGGCCTCACTCACCTGGCGAGTGAAGCCGAGCCGGGCGATGGCGTCTCCGTGAGAACACCGCCCGCTGCGCCGCTCTGGTACTACACGCGCCGCCACGGCCTTTCGGAAACCATGCTTCGGCTGAATTACGGCGCCGAGCGGCGTGTACTCGTCGTCGTCAACGAGGCGGCCGGTCAGACGATCGACATGCTGCGCGCCGCGACCCCGCTCGGAACCGCAGCATTCTCGCCGCCGCGCCTGCTGCGCGCCTTTCCATCTTCACGAGTTTACGAGATCAACCGGATGCCCCGGCCGGGCGGCTCGTGACCGCGTCTGATTCGAGACGCGGGCGTCGATATCAGGAGTCTTTCAAACGCACCCCCGCCTCGGTACATTTGGTTCGACGTCGGCCCGTCTGTCAGTGCCCCTGGCCGCTCGAATTCAGGCTCCGAACCCCGTGTTCAGGCAAATTCCCAACCCGGCCGCCCATGAGGGGCCCCTCCTTTATCGGTTGAACCGCGTCCAATGGCATTTGCAATGTGCCATTCCAAAACACGCCGCCTGTTGCAGGATGCGACAAAAGTCAGGCCGGACGACGCGGCCAGAAACATCTGTCGTTCTCCAAGAATCGTTATCACTTCCGTATCGGGCGGCGTGCCCCTTGTAGAAGGAGGGCGCTGCCCGTCGAAACGCGGATGACGCGTTTCAGGCGCCGGAGCGGACGCAATGCCCGCTCTTATCCCCGGAGAGCCCGGTCCGCCGCCGGGCGCCACACCTCAGAGCCCGGCAGGGGCCAGGAGAAAAAGTCATGAAAGCGCTGTTGACCCGTTTCCTCAATGACGAGTCGGGACAGGGACTCGTGGAGTACGTGCTGATCATCGCCGTGGTAGCGATCGGTCTCATTCTGTTCCTGTTCTATTTCCGCGGCAAAGTCGGCTCCACCTTCAAGCGGGTTGGAGACAGCCTGGACAGCTACCCGCAGGCGCCGGCTAGTACCTGAGCGGCAGGCCGAACGGGGGGCGGAGTCGCGCCATGTGCCGCGCCACTCCGCCCCACGCGTTCCCGGGCAGCTCGAAGGAGCGGGCCGGAGTTGGCATGGCACCCCATGGAAATTCGGGGCATTGTGCCGATACAAAACAAAACGGGGTGTTGTGGGGTGCGACAAAACGGAACATTTGCGGCCGGTCTAGAATCGTAAGTCGTTTATTTACAAGCATTTCAATTCCGGGACGGCGCGGCGTGCCGTTTGTACAAGGAGGACCTGCCCGTCGGGACGCAACGACGCGTTCCAGGCGCAGGACCGGGCGCTGATGCTCGGTCCGATTCCCCGGACTGCCCGGTCATGATGCCGGGCGCCACACCTCAATGGCCGGCAGGGCCAGGAGAAAAGTATGAAAGAGCTGTTGACGCGCTTCCTCAAAGACGAGTCTGGACAGGGCCTCGTCGAGTACGTGCTGATCATCGCCGTGGTGGCGATCGGTCTGATTCTGTTCCTGTTCTATTTCCGTGGCAAAGTCGGCTCGACGTTCAAGCGCGTCGGCGACAGCCTGGACAACTACCCGCAGAGCCCGGCTAGCACCTGAGCTATCGCAGGGATGGGGGCGGAGCCGCAGCGAATATCGCGAGGCTCCGCCCACGCTTTTCAATGAGGAGTTAAGTCGACGTGAGCGAAGGGATGTTTGCAGCACTGAGCGTGGCACTTACGGCTTTCGCCCTGGCGGGTGCGGTCGGCGACGTGCGCACCAAGCGGATACCGAACCGGCTCGTTTTAGCGGGGCTGGTCGTTGCGCTGGTGATCCGTGCGGGGCTGGGCTGGCTGCCGCTGGCGCACGGGCTGGGTGGTGCTGCGCTCGCCCTCGCGATCGGTTTTCCGCTGTTTGCGCTGGGCGCATTCGGAGCAGGTGACGTCAAGTTCCTCTCCATGTGCGGCGCTTTTGTAGGACTCCCCCTGATCGGCAAGTCGGCGCTGTTCGCGGCGGCCGCCGGTGGCGTACTGGCGCTCGTGGTCATTGCCCAGCGCCGGCTGCCCCTGGTTGCCGCGTTGCGCACCTGGAACCTGATGCGCATGGCCGCCACGCTGGGTCGGGAAGGCGATAGGATGACATTGCAGGACCAGGGTGCGATCGCCGCACCCTATGCGGTGGCGATCGCCGCCGGTGCATTGCTCGCATGGTTCGGTACAGCGGGAGGATGGATTCCATGAGCTCACCCCAAGGTTCTGAGGCGCCCCGGCGCTTGCGGAATCGACCGGGCCAAAGCCTGGTCGAGTTCGTGTTGATAGCGCCGATGTTACTCCTGTTGTTTTTCGGTCTGATCGAGTTCGCGCGTGCCTGGAACATCCGCCACGTGATGACGGATGCAGCGCGCGAGGGGGCGCGCAACCTGGCGCTCTACAACAACTCGGTTACGCACGACTCGGTGACGAGAGTGATCCAGGCCCGACTGGCCAGCTCCGGGCTCGATACGACGCAGGCCGCCATAACGCTCGATGACAACGGAGCGCAAAGCGGTTGGCCGGCACGGGTGACGATCACCTACGACCACGCGATCATGATCCCGTTCCTCAACACGTTGATAAGCGGCGACGGTGTGCTGAACCTCGGCACCACGTTCGTCATGCGCAATGAGTAGTACATTTAACACGAAATCAAAATGACTCGGCATCGCTTACTGCTAATTCTCACGCTGGCGCTCGCGTCGGCTGCGATCGCTGCCTTTGCGGCTTTCCGCTACTCGGCGCAGCGGCCGACCCTCGTCCCGAGCCGCGATTCCGGGACACAAATCGTCGTGGCGGCGCGCGACCTGCCCGTCGGCCATTTCCTGGCCGCCGAGGATCTGCAAGAGATCCGCTGGCCGTCCAATGCCCTGCCCGTCGGGTACCTGGCGTCGATGAGCGCGGCCGTGGGACGCGGCCTGACCACCGCGGTGCGCATGAACGCGCCCATTCTGGCGGGTGACCTGGCCGAGCGTGGCTCGGGCGCGGGTCTGCCGATCATGTTCCCGGAAGGACTGCGCGCGGTCAGCGTGCGCGTCGATGAGATCGTCGGCGTAGCCGGCTTCGTGATTCCGCGCACCCGCGTCGACGTCATGCTCACCATGAAGCCGCAGGGCGCGAATCAGACGTACACGCAGATCATTCTGCAGAACCTCGAGGTGCTGGCGGCCGGACAGGTGGTGCAGAAGAACGAGAAGGGCGAACCCATGCAGGTCAGCGTGGTGACGCTCAAGGTCACGCCCGAGCAGGGCGAGAAGCTGGTACTCGCTTCGTCACAGGGCCAGATCCAGCTCGCGCTCCGCAACATGGTGGACGTCGATGAAATCAACACACCGGGTATCGCCGACACGCGGCTGCTCGATGTCGGGCGCCAGGGGCCCGCGCGCGTAGCTTCGAGCACTCCCGCGCCGCGCTCACGGCCGGCGCCGGAAGAAACGGTTATCGAAACGTACAAGGGCGGCGTCCGGAGCCTGCAGCGCTTCTAGCCATGTCGATCATTCATAGGGGAGGATTCATGTCGTACTGCGATGGCGCAGTGAGGTTGTGCAATTCCGCAGCGCGGCTCAGCCGCGCCGCGCTCATGATATCATGCCTGACGCTGCTGGCCGGCGCGCCGGCCGCGGCGCAGCAGGTCCTGACGCAGCCCGTACGCACGGTCACAGTCGCGCGTGGGGCGTCGGCCCTCGTGCAGACCACGGAACCGGCAGCGCGGCTGTCGATCGCCGATCCGAACATTGCGGATGCCACCGCGGTATCGCCGCGCGAGATCCTGATTACCGCCAAGACGGTCGGCACGACGTCGCTGCTGATCTGGGACCGCAACGAGCGCGTCAGCATGTTCTCGGTCGTGGTCGCTCCCGACATCGGCGCTTTGCAGCGGGAGGTGGCGACGCTCTTTCCGGGCGTGCCGGTGGCACTGAGCGCGAGCGGGAATG
>CBJLQC010000106.1:0-7391 GCA_966424955.1 uncultured bacterium
CTGGCGGTGGCGGCCGCCATCGACGCGCATCGCAAGAACCGCGTGAAGCGGATCATCCTGGCGCGGCCCGCCGTGGAAGCCGGCGAAAATCTCGGCTTCCTGCCGGGCGACCTCCAGGAAAAGGTCGATCCATATCTCCGGCCGCTGTATGACGCGCTGGAAGACATCATGCCGGCTGATTGGGTGCGGCGCGCGCTCGAGGCACGTACCATCGAGATTGCGCCGCTCGCCTACATGCGCGGTCGCACGCTGGCCGACGCCTTCGTGATCCTCGACGAAGCCCAGAACGCGACTACCGCCCAGATGAAGATGTTCCTGACCCGGCTGGGGCTGAACTCGAAGGTGGTCATCACCGGGGACAAAACGCAGATCGACCTGCCGCGCAAGGAAGACTCCGGGCTGCTGGAGATCGAACGCATCCTCAAAGGCATCGAAGGCATCGAAATCATCTACCTCGACGCGCGCGACGTGGTGCGACACAGGCTGGTGAAGGAAATCATCCACGCTTACAACACGGCTGACGAAAAACGATGAACTTGTCAGTGCAGGTCAACCAGGTCGAAACCAACGCGCCGCATTACATCGTCGAGCTGATCAAGCGCGCGGTGGAAGCCACGCTCAAGCACGAAGACGTCGTCGACGCTTCGGTCTCGGTGACGCTGCTCGACAACGCGCGCATCCGCGGGCTGAATCGGAAGTATCTCGAGCACGATCGCGTCACGGACGTCATTTCATTCCCGCTCTACGAGCCGGGCGAGCAGGTCGTCGGCGACATCTACATCGGCTACGAGCAGGCGCTCGACCAGGCCGCCGATGCGGGGGTGGATCTCGAGGAGGAAATCTCGCGGCTGTCCATTCACGGTACGCTGCACGTCCTGGGCTACGATCATCCCGAAGAAGGCGATCGGACGAAGAGCGACATGTGGCAGCTGCAGGAGAGCATACTCGGCAAGTTCTCGCAGTCCTGAACCCGCATGAAACGCTGGCTGCGCACGTTCGCCATTGTGCGAGGGCTGCTGCCCTTTGTGCTCGCCTTCGTGCGTGACCGGCGCAGGTTTCTCCTGTTCGGCAGTCGCCGCAAGACGACCGCCGACCAGCATCTGCGTCGCGCGCGCAAGCTCACCAATACCATCGCCGGCCTGGGTCCCACGTTCGTCAAGCTGGCGCAGGTCTTCAGCGCGCGAGCCGATGTGCTTCCCGAGCCCTATCTGTCCGAGATCAGCCGCCTGCAGGACCAGATGCCGCCCGATGATCCGGCCGAGATCGAAGCCGTCATCGCCGAAGAGCTGGGCAAGCCAGTCGGCGAGCTGTTCGACGCCTTCGACCGCGACGCTTTCGCCACGGCGAGCCTGGGGCAGGTGCACAAGGGCGTGGTCAATGGGCAGGCGATCGCGATCAAGGTGCTTCGCCCGCGCGTGGAGGAGCTGGTCGCCATCGATCTCGAGATCTCATTCCGGGTGCTGTATCTGCTGAACGTCTTCTTCCCCAACCACCATGTGCGCGCCGTGACGAACGTCGTCCGCGAGTTCAGCGTGCGCGTCCGGGAGGAGATGGATTTCCGCATGGAGGCCGAGCACATCGCCCTGTTCCATCGGCATTTCGCCAGTGATCCGCGGGTGCGCGCCCCACAGGTGCTGCCCGAGTTCACGCGGCGCAGGGTGCTGGTGACGGAGTGGATCAAGGGCGACAAGGTCGATCGGCTGGCGGATCGCTTCGCGGCCGGCGACCTGGACTTCACCGAGCTGATGAAGACCTTGACCGAGGTGTATCTGCGCATGCTGCTGGTCGAGGGTTTCATGCATGCGGATCCGCATCCGGGTAACATCCTGGTGCAGGAAGACGGCCGCATCGTTTTCCTGGACTGGGGCATGGTCGTGCAGCTGAGCCGGTCCACCCGCGATTCGATTTTGCGTGTGGCGCTGGCGGCCGCCCGCGACGACCTGGACGGCATCATCAGCGCGATGTACGAGCTGGGCATGATCGACCCCGATATCTCCCGTGCCGAGGTGCGCGATGCGGCTGCAGAGATCCTCGAAATCGTGCAGCGCATGCGCGAGCTGGGCGTGCGGCGCGTCCAGCAGATGGTCACCGAGATCATGGACACCTTCTACACGTGGCCGCTGCAGCTGCCGCGCGAGCTGGTGTATTTCTTCCGCGCGACCGCGCTGCTCGAAGGGATCGGATTCCGCTACGATCCGGCGTTCATGGGTCTGGATATCGCCGTGCCGGTCATTCGGGACATGCGGGGCGAGATCATGCGCGCGACCAAGCGCGAGCCGCAGGACATCGCGAAGGGCATCATCGATGATGTGCGCGTGCAGATCAACGCGCTGCGCGACATTGTCGTGCGCGCCGAGCGCGAGGAGTTCCGCGTGCGCATCCACCCGCGCGACGTGATGCACCTCGAGCGCTTTCTGCTGCTGCAGGTCCGCCGCATCCTGCTGAGCGTCTTCGCGCTGACCATCGCGCTGATCGGATCCATCACGTATGGCAGCCTGGGTCATCCCTGGCTGCTGATCGCCAGCATCGTGATCGCGCTGGTCATGTTCATCATCGTATTGTTCCTGCCGACGCATCTGCTGGAGAATCCGATGCGGCATGCGCGGCGGCTCAAGCCGTGACGTTTATGGCCGCCGAGAACGCGGTGAACGCTGAGTGCTCAATGGCGCGCGACCGCGGGCCGCTTAAATTCGAATTCCGAATGTTCATGAAAAGCGGACGATGATCGTGTGCCGCGGGACTCTCCGCGTTCACGCGTTCTCCGCGGCCCTGAATCACTTGTCTAAATTGCAGCCGTAATGATCGACACACTCTGGCAGGACTTCGAAGCAGGTAAGCGCACGGCACTGGCTCGGGCCATCAGCATCGTCGAAAACCGCCGGGCAGGTTTTCTCGAGCTGCTGATTCGCGCGCACCCGAAGCTCGGGCGGGCGCACCGCGTCGGCATTACGGGCCCGCCGGGCGCGGGCAAATCCACCCTCTCGCGAGGGTTGACCCAGCACCTCCGGCGGGTGGGCAAGACGGTGGCCGTGGTGGCTGTGGATCCGACGTCGCCGTTCACGGGGGGTGCACTGCTCGGTGATCGCATCCGCATGAACGACGTCGCACTCGACGATGGTGTCTTCATCCGTTCGATGGCCACGCGCGGTGCGCTGGGCGGGCTGTCCCTCACCACCAGAGAAGTGGCCGACATCATCGATGCCTTCGGCTTCGATTACATCCTCATCGAAACGGTGGGTGTCGGCCAGTCCGAGCTCGATGTGGCGGCCGCCGCGGACCCCACGGAGGTGGTGCTGGGGCACGAGTCGGGCGATTCCATCCAGGCCATGAAGGCGGGATTGATGGAGATCGCCGATCTGTTCGTCATCAACAAGGCGGATCGGCCGGGCGCCGACCGCCTGGCCCGCGAAGTCGACATGATGCTGCACTTACGGCTGGGGAACGCGCTGAAGAACGTGCCGGCGCACCATGGCGTGCTCAAGCGCAAGCGGCCGGAGGGCGATTCGCGATCGCGAGACCGGGAAACAGAGCCGGGCAGATGGTCGATTCCGGTGCTGCAGACGGTGGCAGAGACGGGGCAGGGAATTCCCGAGCTGGCCGGGGTAGTAGAGGGGCATCGCGCGTGGCTGGAGGAGTCGGGCGAGCTGGTGGAACGGCGTCGCAAGCGGCTGCAGGAGCGCATTCGTGAGGCGGTAGAACGTCAATTGCAGGATGTTGTCTGGCGTGATGGCGGCGGAGAACGAATTTTGGAGGAGGCTCTGGCCGATCTGGAAGCCGGCCAGACGACCCCCTACAGCGTGGCGGACCGCATCGTCGCGCGGGTAACCGGAAGAACAGGAACATGAGCACAATCGACCCGACGGTTCTGGAGCAGCGTCTGCGCGAGCAGGACGAGCAGTTGCGCGAGCTGCGCGCGCGCCTCGCGGAATGGGAATCCGCGTTCGACCAGCTGCCGCGCCGGCAGGCGGAGACCCGCACCCTGTCGGGCACCCCCGTCGAGCCGCTCTACACTCCGGTGCATGTCTCGGGCGACGACGCGTATCTCGAGAAGCTGGGCGTGCCGGGTGAGTTTCCGTTTACGCGTGGCCCGTATACGTCGATGTACCGCACGCGGCTGTGGACCATGCGCCAGTTCGCGGGGTTCGGGACGGCCGAGGAAACGAACCGCCGCTACCACTATCTGCTCGACCACGGGCAGACCGGTCTCTCGGTCGCGTTCGATTTTCCGACGCTCATGGGCTACGACTCGGATCACCCGCGCTCGCTGGGCGAAGTGGGCAAATGCGGCGTCGCGATCTCCAGCCTGGCCGACATGGAAACGTTGTTCGACCGCATTCCGCTCGACCAGGTGTCCGTGTCCATGACCATCAACGGCCCGGCCATCATCCTGTTTGCGTTCTACGTTGTGGCTGCCGAAAAGCAGGGCGTGCCGCCGGACGCGCTGCGCGGCACGGTGCAGAACGACATTCTCAAAGAGTACATGGCGCAGCACGCTTGGGTCTATCCGGTGGAGCCCGCGCTCAAGCTGATTGTGGACATGTTCGAGTGGTGCGCACAGCATGCGCCCAAGTACAATCCCATCTCGATCAGCGGCTATCATATTCGCGAGGCGGGCGCCACGGCCGGGCAGGAGCTGGCCTATACGCTGCGCAATGGCTTCGAATACGTCGAGCGCGGCATCGCGCGGGGACTGGATGTCGACGATTTCGCGCCGCGCCTCTCTTTCTTCTGGGATGTGCACAACGAGTTCTTCGAGGAGATCGCCAAATTCCGCGCGGCCCGGCGCATCTGGGCGAAACGCATGCGCGATGTCTATGGCGCGAAGAAGGAAGAGTCGTGGCGGCTGCGCACGCACGCGCAGACCGCGGGCGTGAGCCTGGTCGCGCAGCAGCCGGAAAACAACATCGTGCGCGTCGCCTACCAGGCGCTCGCGGCGGTGTTGGGCGGCACGCAATCGCTGCACACCAACTCCATGGATGAGACGCTGGCGCTGCCGACCGAGAAGTCGGTGCGCATCGCGCTCCGCACGCAGCAGGTCCTGGCGTACGAGACCGGTGTGCCCAGCACCATCGATCCGCTGGCCGGCTCGTATTACGTGGAGGCGTTGACCGACCGGCTGGAACGGGAGGCAGAGGAAATTTTCGAGGAGATCGACCGGCTGGGTGGTGTGGTACGCGGCATCGAAACGGGCTATTTCCAGCGCGAGATCGCGCTGAGCGCGCAACGCCAGCAGCAGGAGATCGAGGCGGGCGATCGCACGATCGTGGGCGTCAATGATTTCGAGGAAGGCAACCACGATTCGGACATCGACATCCTCAAGATCACCGACGCGCCGGAGCAGCGACAGCGGCAGCGGCTGGCGGAGCTGCGCGCGCGCCGTGATCAGGCGCGTGTCGACCAGGCTCTCGAGGCGCTGCGCCAGGCAGCGCGCAACCATCAGAACGTGATCGAGCCCATGCTGGACTGCGTGCGGGCCTACGCCACCCTCTACGAGATTCGCCATGCCATGGAGGACGTGTTCGGCGCGTACCGCGAACCGATCTTCTTCTAATCTTGGACGGCCAACCGGATCGATTATCTGAGGCGGCCGCGCGATGATGTGGTTCATCATCGCGCTGCTGATCCTGATCAATGCGCTGTACGTAGCCGCGGAATTCTCCGCGGTCAGCGTGCGGCGCAGCCGCGTGCGGCAGGCGGCGGAGGACGGTAACCGCTTCGCCCGCATGCTGCTGCCGGTCGTCGACGATGCCGCCCGCCTCGATCGGTACGTCGCCATCTGCCAGATCGGCATCACCATCTCGAGCCTGGTGCTGGGCGCTTACGGCCAGGCGCGGCTGGCGCCGCTCCTCGTGCCGGTTTTCGAGGGGTTGGGCGGCATGCAACAAGTCGCCGCGCAGTCCACCTCGGCCGTCGTCATCCTGTTCGCGTTGACCGTCGCGCAGATGGTCCTGGGCGAGCTGGTGCCTAAATCCCTCGCCTTGCAGTACCCGACTCCGCTCGCGCTTTACACCGTGCTGCCCATGAAGTGGTCGTTCGCGGCCATGTCCTGGTTCGTGTTCGTGCTGAACGGCAGCGGCACGCTGATCCTGCGCCTGTTCGGCATGCGGCAGAGCGGGCACCGTCATCTGCACTCGCCGGAGGAGATCGAGTATCTCATCGCGGAAAGCCGGGAAGGCGGCTTCTTCGATCCGAACGAGCACGACCGGCTGCGCCGCGCGCTCCAGCTCGGCGTGCGCGCGGTCGAGGACATCATGATCCCGCGCGTGCGCATCACCGCCATCGAGGCGAGTACTTCCTTCGAGGAAGTGCTCGACATGATCGCGCACACGCCGTACAGCCGGATCCCCGTGTATCGCCGCTCGATCGACCGGATGCTGGGCTTCGTGCACGTGCAGGACATCGTGCGCAGCTCGCTCGATCAGAAGCAGGTGACGCTGGAATCGCTGACGCGGCCGCTGCTGGTCGTTCCCGAGGGGATGAAGGCCGACGGCGTGCTCCACCGACTGCGCGAGGGCCGGCAGCACATTGCCATCGTGGTCGATGAGTTCGGCGGCACCAAGGGACTCGTGACCATCGGTGATGTCCTCGATGAGATCTTCGGTGGCATCGCCGAGGACTTCGCCGGGGAGCTGTATCCCGAGCCCGAGATCCTGCCTGATGGGCGCTTACGCGTGACGGGGTTGACGCGCCTGGATGAGGCTGCCCTCTTGCTCGGAGCGTTGTTCGACGGCGAGAGCTACACGATCGGCGGGCTGGTCAGTGAAGTCCTGGGCCGTATTCCGGAGCCAGGCGACAAGGTGCGGATAGCGGGCATCGAGTTCGAGGTCGAGGTGGTCGAAGCGCATGTCGTGCGCAGTGTGCTGGCGCGGCCGGCGGAAGGCGCCGAACTGGGGGGCGCCTCGTGATACCCGTCCTGATCATTGCGCTGCTGATCGCGTTGAATGGTTTGTTCGTCGCGGCCGAATTCGCGATTGTCGGCGTCTCGCGGGCGGAGCTGGCGAATCTGCGGCGCGAACGGCGCAGCTCGGTCCGGCTGGCGCGCTGGATTCTCGGCGATCCGCGCCGGCAGGACCGCTTCATCGCGACCGCGCAGCTGGGCATCACCGCGGCGAGCCTGGGCCTCGGCATGTACGGGGAGCACGTCGTCGCCGGTTGGATCCTGCAGCAATTCGAAACCCGCGGCTGGTTCAGCCTGGCCACGGCGCACACCATTGCCAGCATCCTGGCCGTTACGGTGCTTACCTACTTCCACATCGTGCTGGGCGAGATGGTGCCGAAATCGCTGGCGCTCTCGCACGCGCGCAGCACCGTGCTCTGGATTGCGCCGATCATGCGCGCGGTCCAGCTGGCACGCGACCAACTCGCGCGGCTCCAGCTGGCCCGCGAGCACC
>CBJLQC010000107.1:0-7387 GCA_966424955.1 uncultured bacterium
AGACGTCGCGGCCGGCCGCGGCGGCCAGCATTTCCGCATGTACCGGCCGCACGTCGCCGCGCACGAAGCGGATGTCGGCGCCCGCCACTTTCGGCAGGTCGCGCGTCGTGAACACCCACGCGGGCTGCTGGTACGGCCATGCCTCCGGCTTCTCACCCAACTGCTCATGCTCGTGGACCCACAAGTATGTCGAGGAACCCATGGCCAGCGCGCCGACGCCGGCAATGAATTTCCGGTAATCGGGTTCCGTGTCCGTAAACTGGAACAGCCAGTCCAGGGAGTGGTGCGGGTCGGCGATGAAGCCGTCCAGCGTGGCGGCCGTGTAGTAGATGGTGCGCGCCATCAGTGTGTGCTCAGCGGCCGCGTCTTCAACATGCGATCGATGAACTCGAACGTTGCCTCGTTCACACGCACCCAGTTGCTGTGCCGCAGAAAATGATGGGTGTCGTCGGGAATGACGATGCTCTCGTGGTACACACCAGCTTCTTCGAGACGGCGCGCCAGATCGGTGGTCTCCGCGAACCGCACGTTGCGATCGTCATCGCCATGAATGAGCAGCACCGGGGAGCGCCAGGTACCGACATGCGCAACCGGCGATGACTGCCATGCGAGCTCGGCCGCACGTGCGCGGTCGGTCGGCTCGTAACGATTGACGGGGGCGCTCAAACGGTCGGCGTAGTTGTGCACGCCGTGAATATCGACGCCCGCGGCAAACAGATCCGAGTTGCGGCCGAGGGCGAGCGCCGTCAGAAACCCGCCGTACGATCCGCCCCACACGGCAATGCGCCCCGGATCGACATCATTGCGCGCACGCAGATAGTGCGCGGCAGCGACTACGTCGCGGTACTCGCTCGCGCCGCGCGCGCCCGCGCTGTCGGGATAGTGGAAGTCATAACCGTAGCCGATGCCGAGTCGGTAATTGACGGAAAGCGCGACATACCCCCGGTTCGCGAAGAACTGCTGCGCGGCGTACGCGTTCGAGTAGTAATCGGAGTAGTGCCAGCCCGCCAACATCTGCCGGGGCGGGCCGCCGTGCACGAAGATGACCGCCGGACGCCGGCCGCGCGCATCGTCGCGGACAAACACCTGGCCGTGCACCGTTTTGCCATCTTCCGCGCGGAACGTCACGCTCTTCGGCACTACCAGCGCGCGCGCCGGGAAGGATGCAGGAATCAACTCCTCGCCAATGAGGCGCGCCGTGCCTCCTGCCGCCGGCATGACCGCCACCACCGGCGGGCGCTGTGCACCCGCGCTGACGAAGGCGATGTGACTGCCATCACCGGTCACCACCGGTGTCCACTCGAGACCGCGGCCGGGCGTCAGTACCTGCGGCGCCAGCCTGTCCACGGGTGCCTTGACGATGTGACGACGATCGATGTCGCCTTCCGTGCTGCCCGCGTTGCCCGCCAGGACCACGTAGCGTCGGTCGGGTGACAGCTCGATATACTCGGCCATGTAATTGCCCGCCGTGAGCAGCAGCGCGTCACCACCACGCGCGGGCACGGAATACAGGTGCGGCCAGCCGTCGTGATACGAGAGGAACACGATGCGGTCGCCCGCGGCCCAGTGCAGGTTCGTGCCGCCCTGCGTGCTGGGCGGCGAGCCGGCCAGTGTCGCGGGAGCTTTCCAGATTTCCCGGGCGACGCCGCCCGCGACGTCCGCCGTGTAGATCGACCAGCGCTGATGCCGCCGCTCCAGCACGGGTTGTGGTGCACCGCCGCCGCCCGCGCGCCGCACGAACGCAATGCGGGAGCCGTCCGCCGACCAGCGCGGAGATGCATCGCGGTCGGTGGAAGGCGCGATCCACTGAATCGGCTTGGTGCTGTCCTGGAAGATGCCGATGATCGCGTGTGTGTTGCGGTTCGAGACGAAGGCCAGCTTCGATCCGTCCGGCGAGTACACCGCACTGCCGTTGTCGCCCCGCGCGAAGAACAGCTGCGTCGCGGGTCTCGAACCATCGATCGGCACCGACCAGATCTGTCGCGACCGCTCGAACAGCACTTCATCACCGCCGGGCGAGATGACGATGCCATCGCCGTTCTCGGCCAGGATTTTTGGCGTGCCGCCCTCGAAGGGTGCGGCAAAAATTTGAATCCGCGGCTGCACCGGTGACGACGTCGCATTGATGGCGGCCAGGCCCCAGTCATCCTGATCCCAGTTCGCGTCGTCCCCACCGCGGCGGAAGACCACCCACTTGCCGTCTGGTGAAAGCTGCACGCGGGTGAGCACCTGTCCATCATCCGCATCGAATGCCGTTAGCTTACGCGCGCGCCATGCCGGCCCCTCCGCCACGTAGATGTTGCGGCGCCCTTCCTCGTTGACAGCCCACGCAATCCGGCTGCCGCTGGCGGCCGCCGCCAGCTCGTTCGGAAAGGGATAACTCTTGACCTGCTGCATCGTGACCTGCTGCGCCGGCAGCGGGCCGGCCGCCAGCCACAGGGCGATGAATGCCGAACTTCTTTTCAGCACGGATCCTCCAGATGTCAGCTCGACCACCAAATGTCCCGAGTCACCGAAACGGCGATCAGCCATTGCGCGGCGAAATAACTGGCCAGCACGAGCGTCTGCCGCCGCTGGGCGCGCGCCTCGAAGCGATCGAGCGCGAGCAATGAATCGGAAATGACGAACAACACGGCGCCTATGAAAGCAAACCAGGTGCGCGGTGCGGCATCGTGCCGGAGCTGCTCGAATGCACCCGCACACATGAGCAGCAACACCAGCGAATAGACGATCACCGGGATCTTATAGCCGCCGAGGTGCGGCCACAAACGCGCGAGCAGCCAGGCGCCGTAAGCGAGCAGGATTACGCCGGCCGGCCAGAAAGCGGGAACACCGGCCACATTCACGAACGCCATGACATAGCAGACGAGCGCCATGAGGAAGGCGGCCAGGCCGGCCAGGAAGCGGTCGCGCGGCAGCATCAGGAAGACGTCGCCGAACAGCGAAAAGAGCAAGCCGAGCGAGATCGGAATGTGATATCCCGGCCGGAAGGGCGGCGGCGAAAGCAGCGCAATCAGCAGGATGCACACGGTCGTGAGCGGCTTGAGCACATAGATCTGGCCGCGCGCGCCCGCGCGCTCCGCGCGGATTTCCAGCGCGGCAAGCACGGCAGCGAGGATGAGCAACACCACCCAGACTGATTTCATATAGCCAGCGACCTAATGACGCTTATCCAGCCGCTTGCGGGGCAGCCGCGGCAACCTGGCGCCAGCCCACCACCGCAAACGCTCCCAGCAGCACGGCGTTGGCGTATGCGCCGTGTACGGTAAGCTCCGGCGCGTACATCCCGATCAGTAATCCGGCGGCAAGCATCATCCCGCCCAGCACCAGGAAATGCCGCATGCCGTACAGAAACGAGAACGGCAGATAGTGCGCGCCGACGATCATCATGCATGCCGGATAGAACCACTCCGGCCGGTAGAGCGTGGCCGCGCCGGCCAGCGGTAGCAGCAGCGGTACCAGGAATGCGATTTCGATGGCCAGCTCGCGCAGTGGATTGTCCGGCCCGACCGACATGGGGCGGCCGCTCATGCGCAACGCGAGCTGAGTCAGCGGAAAGATGAACATGCCGCCCACGACCAGCAGCACGATGCCGTGCTCCGGCGAGATCAGCGACGTGGCCAGGGCGGACACCAGCCAGATGCCAGCCGAAACTGATTGGCCGACCAAACCGCCGAGGTAGACGGACCGCATCTCCAACTGCGCATCGAACACGTGCATCGATCGCTCCTGACTGAATTAGTTCTGTCCGCGGAACCGTGGCCAGATCTCCTGCAACGTGCGGTACGGCTGCCGGCAAATCCAGATCGCCAGATCGCGCTCCTCCGGCACGACCCACGGCTCATCAATGCGGGCCGCCAACTCGATGGTCCGGCAGAAGGGCTGCAGATCTTCGGCAGCGCCGCCGATCTTGATTACGACGTTACCCGGTTTCTCACCCGGGCCCCAGAACCAGTAGCTCCCCACCGGCGCGACCGCCTTGGGCAAACCATAGCGCGGACCATAGAAGTCGACCGCGCCGGCCTGCCCGTAATTTTCCGCGACAATCACGGCGTGCGTGCGCTCGTACGGCGGCAGGCCGTAGTACACCTGCGCCACGCGCGCCACCTTCTGCCGCCAGCCCAGCATGTCGGCGAAATCCTGCGGCAGCTCGAGCACCACGCCCTGGTTGGTCTGCGTCGCCGAGGTCACGCCCAGCCCCGCGGCAAAGCGCGCCGTGCGCGCGGGCGATGCTATCGGCAGCGACAGCTGCACGACGAACAAACCCCAGGCGGCGAGCAGCAGCGCCGCGACGGTACGCACGCTGACGCGCGCGGCGCCGGATGCAATGCGCGATGTGAGGCGCGCCGTGACGACCGCGCCGGCGGCGTAAAAGACCGGGAAGACCGGCCCGATGTAGTAGGGCTTGCCGCGCGCGAGCATGATGATAACCGCGGGAATGAGTGCAGCCCAGCCGACGACGCGCCAGCGCCGATCGTCGCTACCGCCGATCAACGCGAGGCAGCCGGCGGCCGCCATGACGAAGGCGAGCGGGCCATGCATGAGCACCAGCTCGAGCAGGAACTGCGCGTAGCTGATGCGCTCGAGCTGCGTCGCGCGCAGATCACCCATTTGGGTCACCACCGGCACGCCCAGCTGGAGCTGGCCGATGAAGGATGGCGAGCCGATCAGCAGCGCCAGCGCAGCGGCCACCCAGATGCCGCGCTGGCGGAGCCACTCGCGCCGCGTGAGCACCACGCTGCACAGGATGCCGAAACCCAGTGCCAGCATCGTAAACTTGGTCAGCAGGCCGAGACCGAGCGCGGCGCCGAGCCACAGCCAGTTGCGCGGCGACGTCGCGTGCTCATCATCCGCCGCGAGCACAACCAGCACATACAATCCCAGCGTCCACCACAGCTGATCGAAAACGACGGGCTGAAATAAACTGCCCGCACGCAGGTAGAGCGGCGCCGTCGCTACCGGCAGCATCGCGATCAGTTGCGCGAAGCGTCCGCCGCCGAAGCGCGCGGCGAGCAGCGCGGTGAGCAGCACGAGCGCGCCATGCGCGAGCGCAGGAGCCAGCCGCAGGGACCAGAGCGCATCACCCAGCAGACCGCGGGCTGCCCTGGCGAGGATGGCGATCATGGGCGGGAAATCCATGGCGAACAGGCGGAGGTGCTCGCCCATGGCGAAATAGAGGAATTCGTCGCGGTGGATTTCGTAGGGTGTGATCACCGCGGTAATGACGTGCGCCAGCACCACGATAGCAGCCAGGCCGCCCGCGAGGCGCCAGTCGGCCGGTAGGCGCGTCGTGGTCGGGAGCGCGGATTCAGCCACGGTCGACGTCGGTCGATCCTCCCTGCGATGGCAACGGGTTTGCACTCTTTACGACGGGAGGAGCCATGATACGCGCCGTAACCATGGACGTCGACATCCAGAGCCTCGACGCCTCATTGCCGGGCCGGCTGATGGGGCGCCCGCATCTGGTGCCGGGCACGACACGCCGTATTCCGGGTGGGGTCATCGCATTCAATTCCGCCTGGCTGAACAGCGAGCCGGGCCAGCCGAGCGTTTTCCGCTTTTCGGTCCAGTTCGGCTCCCCGCGCGCGGCCGCCGCGGTTGGCAACTGGCTGTTCGCCCAGCTCCACGATAGCGCGGCCGCCCTCGCCATTGCCGGTCGCGCGGTGCCGATCGATCACGGCGCCATCCTCCGCACGGTACGGCAAAGCGCCTGAGCCACACCTCAGGGCACGATGCGCACGGAATTAACGAACTGGCCGCTGCCCTCCGTTTGGTTGTTCGCCGGATCCGGTATCCACGCACCGTCCACGACGAATTTGTAGGTAATGCGGCCCGGCTCCACTTCCACACGCGCCACCCACTTGTTGCCCGCACGCACGAGCGGCGTGGCACGCGGCGACCAGCTGTTGAATGAGCCAGCCACGAAAACCTGCCGGGCATGCTCATGACCGCTCAGCTCGAAGGTGATCGTCTTGAACGCGGCGAGCTTGCCTTCGACGTCGCTCCGGGCGGCGGTCAGCGCGCCCTTCTCAGCGTCATCTTGCGCGGCCGCGATCAGTTTCGACAACGCATCACGCTGCGCGACCAGCAGCGCCTTGTTCGCTGATGTCGCCACATCCGGCCACACGCCGACACCTTCCCAGTTCGTCTTCGTGATCGGGCTGGTCACTCGTCCGAAGGGCACAAAGATCTCGAAGTGATCGCTGGCGCGGCGCGTGCCACCCGGATTCGCGCCGCCTCCGGTGGTGTCGCCAACAATGGTGGCGCGCCTGAGGTTCTTCAGATCGTAGGCAAACTCCTCCGCACCGCTGAATGTGCGTCGGCTGGTCAGGATGTAGACCGGTTTGTCCAGATACCGCTTCCCGGGCACGTACGCCCAGCTCCACAGTTGCCGTGGTGAGTCTTCCGTGTTCCACTTCAAGTCGATCAGGTGCACGGGCTGCGCGAAAAAGTAGCTACTGAACATCGGGATCGCGTCGGGCGAAATAGCGCCGCCGTTGTCACGCAGGTCGATGATCAGTGCCTCGGTATTCGCCACGAATGCCATGGCCGCGGCGTAGGTCTCACCCGCGTACTCGGGCGGCGTGAAGAGGTCCAGCTTGATGTAGCCAATGTTGCCGGGGAGGATCTCGGTCTTGCGCAAGCCGTAATTGTCCCGCGCGAGGTTCGCCTTGAAACGTGCCAACTGTTCCGGCGATGGCTCCGGGCTGCCGCTGCGCTCGGCCGGCAGCTTTTCCGGCGAGTAGAACACCGCCACGTGTAAATCCTTACCGACCTCACGCAGGTGCTCGGTCAGCAAACGGGCGAGGTCGTTACCGTCCTTGATGGCGTTGTATTCGCCGCGTTTGGCACGCGCTCGAATCGCGTTCGCCATCTGCCGGCCGGCTTGGGGAAACACATAGCCCTGCTCGATCTGCCGGGCCACACCCTCCAGTGCAGCGGTACGTTCAACTGCATCTATCATCGTGGATTGCGCCGAGACCGCCGACGCGAGGAGCGAAAAGACAGCTGCCAGGGTAAAGCTTCGGATCATCAGAGGTTCCTGCCTGGTGCGGGGTTCTACGCGGGACACATACTGCCTCCCCCCACACGTACGCGCAAACCACCGTCAGGTTGCAGCGCGCTTATTTCTGCTGCGTGCCCAGAAATCGAGGGACCGCAGATCTTCGATCACCTCGGTTCCCTTCACCTTCTCATCCATCGCCGCCGCGGCTCCGCCCAGGAGCAGTGCAATGTGGCGGGGCAGTCGTTTGCGCAGGGCGCGCACCGCGGTGAGGTCCGTCGTCTCCGGCAGCACGAGACTCAGCCCCACGGCACCAAGGTCGGCTTCGCGGGCAAGCGCCACGATTTGATCGGCCGGTGTGTCGGTGCCCAGCAGCAACGCGCG
>CBJLQC010000108.1:0-7371 GCA_966424955.1 uncultured bacterium
TTCGAAAGCCGTGTGCATCCGCGCATGCGCATGCACGAGCTGGCACCGGCACAGGTGCGCGCGATCTTCGAGAAGGCCGCGCAGCTCATGCGGCTGAATCTGCTCACGCGCCGGCGCACCGCGGTACCGCTGCGGCGGCGCTCGACGCCTTCCAGCCAGCGTCTGTGGGTCTACATGCGTCAGGGCAAGCCATGTCTGGACTGCGGCACGCCGATCGAGCGTTTCCTGCAGGGCGACATGGGCCGCTCCACCTACTTTTGCCCACGGTGCCAGGCACGCCGATAAACAAAAGGCCGCACCCGTCCGGGCGCGGCCCTTATGTTGGCTAACGTCGGGGCGTGTCAGCTGCGACGACCGGCCCGCTCGTGTACCCGCGGACTCCGTTCACCGCGCCCCTCACGGCGCTGCTTCTGCAGCTCCTCGAACTTCTTGAGCTGATCCGCGTTCAGGACCTTCGCGATTTCCGCGTCGGTGCGCTCGCGTGCCTGCTGCATCTGCTCGCGAAATGCCTTGCGCTGCTCCTCGGTGGGGCGCGCAGCGCCGTCGGCCGGGCGGTTCTTCTCGAAGAAAGTGCGGCTCTGCTCGCTCTGCTGCGTGAGGATCGCCTTGACACGGGCGGTTTGATCGGCGCTCAGGCTGAGCTGCTCCGTCAGCATCCGTACGCGGCGGTCGATGCGCTTGGCGGGATCCATCCGTTCGGCGCGTGCTTCGGGCCGGCGCTGCTCCGGTTGCTGCGCCTGCGCCGGCGCCACGGCCGCGACCGAGATGGCCACCGCCAGTGCGATAATCGGGAACTTCATGACGAACTACTCCTTCCATCCATTTAGTCGACTCGAGAAACTCCGATCGAATCTCCATGCGGTAATACGCTGGCCGGGCCGCCCAGGTTCACATCTGCGGAGTCTTGAGCGAGGAGCGGGTCCGCCGGCGCGGGCGCGGAGCGCTGGATGCGGGTCGCGGGAAACAAAGCGGGGAGCGGGTCGCGGGCGGGATCGCGGGGTGGTGAAGTGCCATTCGAACGCCCCGTTCATCCAATCCAGCTTTCCGTGCATGGGCCGCGAGAAACTTGCTTGTGCAAATCAAAGCTGAGAGCTGGTCGCGCGCTGGCTTCGCAAAATTGCTTACCGCTCGTTGGAATGCTGACGAATGTGATCGAAAGTTGAAAAGAGATTCCAGCCGCGACCCGCGACCGGCTTCTTTCCCCGCAACCCGCATCCAGCGCTCCGCGCCCGCGCCCGCGGGCCCGCTTTTCAGATTCTGTCCCGGCGGCATTGCCGGAAGGCCAGCCGATCCAGAATGTGAAGAATGTTGAGGCAACTGATTCTGGCGGTGCTACTGCTGACTGGCTGTGCGCCTTCGCCCGGGGAGGTATACGTACAGCGCAGATTTCTGTTCATCGGCAATAGCCTCACCTACTACAACGATCTGCCCGGTACCGTACAGGCGATCGCCGGGGCCGCCGGCGAAGATGTCCACGTTGCCGCTGCGGCCGAGCCCAACCTGGCGCTCATCGATCACCTGAATGGGCAGAGCGACGCGCTGCGGCTCCTGCGCTCGAGCGCGTGGGATTTCGTGGTCATGCAGCAGGGACCGACCACTACCACGGCCAACCGCGACTCACTGGTCCTGTGGACCGGCATGTTCCAGCCGCACGTGCAGCAGTCAGGTGCGCGCCCGGCGTTGCTCATGGTCTGGCCACGGGAAAACAGTCTCGAATTGATGGACGACGTGCGGGTCTCTTATCAGCAGGCGTCGGCAGCCGTCGGCGGGATTTTCCTCCCCGCCGGCGAAGCCTGGAGGTTCGCACTCGCTGCGGATTCGATGCTGCAGCTCTATGCCGCGGATGGCTTTCATCCGAGCGAGCTGGGCACCTACCTGACGGCAGTGGTGATCTACGCGCGATTGACCGGCATCGATCCGCGCACGCTGCCCTCCGTCGCGTACGCGGGCGGCCGTCGGTTGACGACGTCGCCGGCGACCATCGAGCTACTGCAGCGCGCGGCGTTCGACGCGATCACCCGTTATCCCAATCCGAATTAACGAAACGTTTACTGCGCTGAGCGATGGACCAGCTGGCCCGCGTCGAGTGTGATCAGCTCGATGTGGCCGGGCGCAAAACGCAACGTCGCATCGAATGACAGCGCTTTCGCCGACGCGCTGTCGGCACGCTCGAAAGCCACCCGTACGCGCCGGGAGCCGGGTGCGAGCAGGGAATCGCGCAGGAGGTAAATCGGTCGATCGTGCTTCGCGCCGGCGGGCAACACCGTAGTGGTATCGGCCGCGCCATCGCCGATTTGCAGGATCAACCGGTAAGGCACGACGCTCGTCTCGCACACGCGCGGCGTGCGCATATGAACGGGCAACGCATCGAGCTCGGCCTGCGTACGATCGCGACACTGCTCGTTGCGCTCCGGACGCATGCGCCAGGACAGGCGCAGCAACGCCTCATTGCTATCGGTTGCCTGGTACGGCGCGCGTGAGCCCCAGCCTATCAGCAGCACGGCAAGGGCACTGACGGCGACCATCAGCACGATGCGCAGCTTGCTCATAGCGCCTCCTGGAACACACCGGCTTTGCAGGCGGCGACCAGATCGACGTCTTCAGTCGGGGTGGCGGCCAACGCCTCTATCTCCGCGGCGAAGAGGCGCGCGGCATCGTGCAGCGCGACGCCTTCCCCGAGCGATGCCTGTACCAGCCTCACGCGGCTCTTATCCACGCGCTCTTTCAGATCTGCCTTGCGGCCTTCGAAGAGCCGCTGCTGCGCCCAGGTCACGCCTTCCCGCGTGCGACCGTCGTGCTCGGCGCAACCGACCACCAGCACGCCACCGGCACCGCCACGCAGCAGGACTTCAACCGTCGAAGAATGCAGCATGCCGACGCACTCGACCGGGAAGAAGCGAGCGCCGGATTGTTCGGCGAGACGGCGCGCGGCGCTCCAGGTGCAACCGATCATGACGACGTCGCGCTGATCCGGATGCTCGGTCGCCAGGAAGCTGCGCGCGCTGGCCAGCTGGTCGCGGGCGGTCACGCCGAGCGGACCTATGGCCATGGGCGGGCAGGATCCAACGCAGATGCCACAGCTCGTGCACAGTTCGGTTTTCACGCGCGCGACCATGGTCGTGCGCTGGTCCGTGCGCGCGACCATCTCGATGGCATCGTAGGGGCAATCCTTCACGCATTGCTCGCAACCCGTGCAAGTGCGCTCGTTGACCACGGCCGGCGCGGGCAGCGCTTCCAGGCGCGGCCTGGTCAGGCGCGGCACCAGGCACAGCGCGACGGTCATCAGGATACCCAGCAGCCAGACGACACCGGCCGGCAGCGCGCGCGTAACCGGCAGCCAGAATGCAAAAAACCAGTCGAGCGGAACCCGCTCCCCGAAACGCAGCAGGTTCGCCTCGGGCGGCAAGGGCGCCGGCCAGACAATGGCGAGGAGTACCAGGGCGCCGAGCGTGCCCCAGAGCACGGGACGGACGGGCAGCAGCACCGGGCGCGCGACCCGCGCGACATGCACCCAGAGCAGCACACCCAGCCCGATCGGCAGCGCGATGTGCGCAAACAGCAGCACGAAGAACAACGCGTTGGGCAGCGCCCGCTCACCCACGAAGGAACGGCCGATGGGCTCGCTGAAGATGGGCAACACATCGAGCCAGCGCGCCGCTTCCTCGGCGATGAGCTTGGCCTGCGCGTCCCACACCATCACGTAGCCGGTCCAGCCCGATATCAGGAAGATGCCCAGCAGGAACACGCCGCTGATCCAGGCCAGGGCGCGCGGTCCCCAGGCGCGACGCTGGGCGTACATGCGGAACGCATGGACGGCGGCCATGACCACCGCGGCATCGGATGCGAAGCGGTGCACACCGCGGATCCACCGGCCCAGCCATACCTGGTCCTGGATGGCACGTACGGACGCGTAAGGCGCGCCGATGCGGTAGAACAGCAGCAGGTAGATGCCGGTCACCAGCAGCACGGCCAGCAGCGCGACGGTGCTCGCCCCGCTGTGGTAGAGCGGGTTGTAGCGCGACGTGTAAAGTCGATTCAGCCACGCATCGACGCGCGCCAGTATGCGAAAGCTCGCGCGTGGTGCAGGGCTGGCCGTCTCGTTAAAAGGAATCACTATCCGTCCCCAGCTATTTCCCACCTCAAGGTAGTTAATACGGAGGCGCTTGTAATGTCGGCATTTGCCTGACAGGGCGCGAGCCGATTTCCGACTTTTTGCGGGCGGCGGCGTGATTATCCTCATATCGGTATGAAGAAATGGGGAATCTGAACATGCCCAACATCCTCAATCAGTCGGCCAGCTATGCGCTGCGCGCGGTGCTCTACATCGCGCGCCATGAAGGCGCGCAGACGGCGGACACCATGGCGGAACGGCTGGGCGTTCCGCGCAACTACCTCGGCAAAATTCTGCACCTGCTGGTGCGTGCGAATGTGCTGACCTCGACGCGCGGGCCGCGTGGTGGTTTTGCGCTGGTGGCGGCGCCCGAGCAGACGTCGCTGGACATGGTAGTCGCGCCCTTTCAGACGGAGGCGGAGCCGGCGGTCTGCCTGCTGGGCAACAAGCGGTGTGAGCGCCGGAGTCCGTGCGCGGCGCACGACCGCTGGGAGCAAATGACACAGCCTGTCGCACACTTTTTCGCGACCACGACGGTCGCCGACATGATCAACCCCGAAGTTTTAGCCGCTTCATAAGAGGAGGACGTATGGCGAGCCAGCCGCCAAACAGCGGGCAGTCGTCCGAGGGAGTGCCGTTCATTCAGCGTCTATTCGACAACTGGGCGCTGCTCATGGTCGCGGGCATCGTGATCATGGCGGTGATCTACACGGGTTGGGGCCTGTGGGAAGTATTCACCATGCCACCTGCGCAGCTGCCATGAGCAACGATCAAAGCGAACTCATGCATTCCGGGCTGGTTTCCCCGAAGGGCAACTGGTGGATCCCGGCGCACAAGAGTGAGAAGGTCTGGTTCGCGATCGCCTTTGCCTGGTGCATGGTGCTGTTCGCGATGATGCCGCTTTGGCACTGGAAGGGCGGGCAGAACCCGTCCGGCATTCGCCGCAAGGTCGAGCCGGCCGCGTTCGAAGCGCGCGTCAACCAGTTCGTCACCGACTATCGGGTGGGCGACATGAACGGCATTCCGATCGTGGAGCCGCCGCCCGGCAGCGACGTATATCTGCTGGGCCGCATGTGGGCGTGGTATCCGATCATCAAGCTGCGCAAGGGCGCGGAATACACGCTGCACCTATCCTCGAAGGACGTGAACCACGGCTTCTCGCTGTATCCCGTCAACATCAATTTCCAGGTCGTGCCCGGCTACGATTACGGTCTCAAGATCGTGCCTTCGGAAGCAGGTGAATTCGGGGTCATCTGCAATGAGTTCTGCGGCATCGGCCATCACATGATGCTGGGCAAGGTCATCGTGACGAACGAAGACGGCACCATGCCCAACCAGACAGCCGCGCTGGAGGCTAACTAACCATGGCAACGACTACTCTGGAACGGGCGGCCGAGGCCATTGGCTGGCGGCACCGCACGTGTAACGTCACGGGATTGAAGCTGCACACGCAGGCGGAGCGGCTGATCAAGGCGAACGCCGTGGTCGCGACCGTGGCGCTGCTGATCGGCGGCATCAGCGCGATCCTGATCCTGCTGACGCGCTGGCAGGCCGTGCACCTGCTGAACCCGGTCATGTTCTACCGGGTGCTGACCGCGCACGGCCTGACCATGCTGATCTTCTTCATCATCTTCTTCGAGATGGCGGTGCTCTACTTCGCGTCGGGGCCGCTCCTCAACAGCCGCATCGCGGCGCCCAAGCTGGGGTGGTTCAACTTCGGGCTGATGACGCTGGGCGCCATCCTTTGCGAGTGGATGATCTGGACGGGCAAGGCGGATGTGCTGATGACGTCGTACATCCCGTTGCGCGCGCATCCGCTGTACTACCTGGGCATCATCTTCTTCGCGGTGGGCGCGCTCATCGTGTGCGGCCAGTTCTTCGCGACCCTCGTGATTGCCAAACGTGAGAGGACTTACGAGGGCTCGCTGCCGCTGGTCACCTTCGGTGCGGTGACCGCGGCCATCATTGCCGTGATTACGCTGCTGCACGGCGCGGCGACGTACATTCCGGCGTTCCTGTGGTCGGTCGGCCTGATGAACGTCGATCCGCAGGTCTACCGCATGCTGTGGTGGGCGCTCGGCCATTCATCGCAGCAGATCAACGTGGCGGCCATGGTCGCCATCTGGTACCTGCTGGGCGCGCTGACGGTCGGCTCGGTCGTGCTGAGTGAGAAGATCAGCCGCACCGCCTTCGTGCTGTACATCCTGTTCATCTCGATGGCCTCGGCGCACCACCTGCTGGTCGATCCGGGTTTCAGCTCGAGCTGGAAGGTCGTCAACACCAGCTACTTCATGTACATGGCGGTGCTGGCCAGCATGCTGCACGGCTTCACGGTCCCCGCGGGTGTGGAGGTCGGGCAGCGGCTGCGCGGCTTCAAGCAGGGGCTGTTCGGTTGGGTGAAGCGCGCGCCCTGGGGCGATCCGGGCTTCAGCTCGCTGGTGCTGAGCGTCGTCGTGTTCGGATTTGTGGGCGGCATTACCGGCGTGACGATCGGCACCGAGCAGATCAACATCGTGGTGCACAACACGCTGCGCGTGCCCGGGCATTTCCATGCCACGGTAGTGAGCGGCACGGCGATGGCCTTCATGGGCCTCACCTACTACCTGATCCCGCTGATCTTCCAGAAGAAGGTCGCGTTCTGGCGCCTGGCGCAGATCCAGCCGTACCTGTTCGCGGGCGGCATGCTGATCTTCTCGATCTTCATGTCATTCGCGGGCGGCTTCGGCGTACCGCGCCGGCACTGGGACATCAACTTCTCCGGCGCGCCCTTCCAGCAGGCATTCGATCCGGTGGTTGATGCGCTGCTGGGCATCATGGCGCTGGGCGGGTTGCTCGCGGCGGTGGGCGGTGGTCTGTACATCCTGATCACGGTCTGGTCGGTGTTCTTCGGCAAGCCGTTCAGGGAAGCCGATCGCGTGGCGGGCGCGAAAGGCTTGCCGCAAGGCATTATCAAGCCACCGCGCGCGATTACCATGGAAGACCAGCGCGCCAATCTGCCGACCGGCAAGCTCGGTCATGCGCCGGGCACGATGGTGCTGGTCGCCATCTTCCTGCTCGCCTTTGCGACGTACTACTTCGCGAACTGGAAGTTGTTGAGCTTCGTATGGAAGATCGGCTGACACGCGAGGAGAAGGGCGTACTGGGCGGTGTGGTCGCGTGGTTTGCGATCACGGCCGCCTGGTGGCTCCTCGCTCTCTGGCCGGTGGCCGACGCGCCGGTCTGGCTGGAGCGCACACGTTACGTGTGTTTCGGCGTCAACG
>CBJLQC010000109.1:0-7360 GCA_966424955.1 uncultured bacterium
CTGCTGCAGGCGTCGCAAGTCGGTTGTGCTATACTGGCGGTAGCCCTTGCTCGTGCGCTGCGAGGGGACCAGCAAGCCGATCTCGTCGTAGTGGTGCAGCGCCCGCACGGTTATGTGCGCAAGACGGCTCACCTGGCTCACGGTATAGGTCTGCGCGCTCATCGCCGATAACCCTAAGCGCTCACGTAACGGGAGGGTCAAGGGTGGGTTGTGGCAGCCCTGCCGGCATCCGCCGCCCGGATCATGCGCTTGATCTGCCGGTTCTTGCTCAGGACGAACGCCAGCAGCGCGATCATGCCGCCCCAGACCACGACGTGGAAAAGCAAGGGCAACGCCGGGCGCGCGCTCAGCGCGCTCTGGTAGATGGCCCATTGGCACATGATGATGACCACCAGCGCGTAAAGGCCGGCCAGGTCGAGGATGCCTTCGAGTACCTCGACGATCGGCCTGCGCTCGGCCGCCGAGAGTGCGAGGAAACGCTGCTTTTCAGGAATATTCCAGAGTTGCGGCGCGCGCCGCGCCAACTTGCCCACCAGTATCAAGAGGATCACCGTCACGGTCGCGATGACCGGCAGCAGGAACCACCCGAACGCACCTTCGCTCCAACCGTCGGGTTGGCCGCGCACGTCGAAATGGATCGGGTAGCGGTCCGGCAGCTTTGGAAACCACACGAAACAGGCCGCCCAGTACGTCAGCAGCGCAGTATACAGCACGCCCCGCACGAGTCGTTCAGCTGACGGCCAGGGTAATCGTCGCCTGCCTGCAGTCCGGAGGACAATCGGGGCCGTTCGGTCGGTTCGCCCTGTATTCCGGACGAAACGTTTTGCTTACCGTGCCCTGCGGTGTCTGCAAATGTACAGACACCTCCTCGGGTGTCTGGTTCTCCACGAAGGCGCGGCACGGCTGCCCGGGATCACACCGGAAGGTGTGTATCACTTGCGTGCCCGCCTGTACGTTGACAGTCACGGACTGCTGCAGGCTCGAATTGACTTCGACCGCCAGGCCATTACTGCACCCGATCAGCGTGCAAACCGGTTGCGGCTCCTGCTCGGTGGCGCTGGCGCAGCCGGCGAGCAGCAATACCCAGAACATCCGCCCCATGGTCCCTCCCGGAAAAAAGTCGCAACGATCACTTCGCAACGATTACACCGCAACGATTACAACGCAACGATTACTGCGAAGCACCGCCTTGGCGCTGGGTTCGTTGCGAAATATTCGTTGCGAAATACTCGTTGCGCCGGATTCGTCGCGAAGTGTATCAGTAGGTCCCGAGGTAGCGCTCGATTTCCCAATCGTGCACCTGGGCAATGTACTCGTGCCACTCCTGCTCCTTGGCCGCCAGGAAATTCTGGTAAACGTGCTCGCCCAGCACCTGCTTCATGAACGCGCTGCGCTTCATGAGATCCAGTGCTTCGCCCAGGTCGCGAGGCAGCTCAGCAATCTTGTACTTGCGCCGATCGCGAACGGAAAGCTCCCAGATATTCCGGTCGACTGGATCCGGCGGATTGATCTTGGCGCGGATGCCATCCAGTCCGGCGGCCAGCTGCACCGCCAGCGCGAGGTACGGATTCGCGGACGGGTCCGGCATGCGCAGCTCGAGCCGTGTCCCTTTGCCCCGGCGCGCCGGGATGCGCACGAGCGGCGAGCGGTTGTGGTGCGACCAGGCCACGTTGATCGGCGCTTCGTAGCCGGCTACCAGCCGCTTGTACGAGTTCACCAGCGGATTCGTTACCGCGCAGAACGATCGCGCATGGCGCAGCAGCCCGCCTACATACCAGCGCATGACCCTCGACAGCTGATCGGGCGCCTTGGCATCGAAAAAGGCATTTTCATCGCTCTGAAACAGCGACTGGTGCGTGTGCATGCCCGAGCCGCTCTGACCAAACAGCGGCTTGGGCATGAACGTGGCGTGCAGGTTGTGCTGCAGCGCAATGTTGCGCACCACGAACTTGAAGGTGGCGAGATCGTCCGCGGTAGTGAGCACGTCGTTGTATCGGAAGTCGATCTCGTGCTGCCCCTGCGCTACCTCGTGGTGCGCGGCCTCCACCTCGAAGCCCATCAGCTCCAGCACGTTCACGATGTCGCGCCGCGCCACCTCACCCAGGTCGACGGGCGTCAGATCGAAGTATCCGCCGGCATCGTGCGTGGAGCGCGAGGGCAGGCCGTCGGGCGCGCGCTGGAAGAGAAAAAACTCGGCCTCGCAACCTGCCATCATGCGGTAGCCGAGCTGGGCCGCCGCCTCGACCTGGCGCTTGAGCACCCACCGCGGATCACCCGGAAAAGGCCGGTCGTCCGATGTGTAGACGTCGCAAATCACCCGCGCCACGCGATTCTCGGCATCACCCCAGGGAATGACCGCGAACGTGTCCAGATCGGGCTTCAACACCATGTCCGACTCCTCCACACGCACGAAACCCTCGATGGAAGAGCCGTCGAACATGATGTCGCCGGCCAGCGCCTTCTCGAACTGGCTCTGCGGCACTTCGACGTTCTTGATGATGCCCATGATGTCCGAGAACTGCAGTCGTAGGAACCGCACCTGCTGCGCCCGCAGCAGCTCCAGGATATCCGCTTTGCCCGCTCCCTTGGTGTGGCCCGGTCGCGCGTCGCGCGGTCGCCTGACCTTGTGCTCGGCAATTACTCTCTTGTCAGCCATGCCCACTCGGGTTGTTTCACGATCTCGTTTATGTTTACCGGCTCGCGCGTAGCGTCCGACAGTACCTGCAATGGCAGGTACCAGAAAATTACATCGTGCCACTGGTCGAACTTGTAGCCGGCGCGCGGCAGCACGCCCATGCGCTGAAATCCGAATGACGCGTGCAGCCGCTCACTCGCTACGTTCGGCAGCGTCGCGCCCGCGATGACCTGCCGGTAATTCAGCGCCCGCAGCAGGTGAAACAGTCGCCCATACAACTGCCGCGCGATGCCCTGCCCACGCGCATCCGCGCGCACGTACACGGACACCTCGACATTCCAATCGTAAGCCCGCCGCTCGCGGTAGTGCGTCGCATACGCGTAACCCTGCACGGCCTCGCCCGCCGCGTACACCAGCCAGGGCCAGCGGGCCAGCACCCGGCTCAGCCGCCGCTCCATTTCGGCTACGTCGGGCGCGTCGTACTCGAAAGAGATGGCCGTCTCGCGCACCACCGGCGCGTATATGGCCTGGATGGCGGGGGCATCCGTAATTCGGGCCAGTCGGCAGGCGTTCATTCGGGGATGGTACGGGCGGGTTGGCCAAGTGTCAATCTGAATGTTGCCAAACGGCCAGTTCCCACTTAACATCGGGCGCGTCTGGCACTCAATTCGCAAAAAGTGTCATCCGGTAAGTTGCCTTTCGGCCACTTCCCGAAGAACAAGCCCTCCGGCCCGCCCGGGCGCCACGGCGGCCCCCGAAATGCACCGGAGACCACCACAGCCTAGGCCCTGGCCCCGAGGAGTCGTATGGCGCAGACCACCACCACACGTAGGTTCGACACGCTGGCGGCAGTAAAAAGCTGGACGCCCGCGACCAAGCCGCCCGGCAATGGAAACAGCAAGACGCCCATGAACATCGAAGAGATTTTTGGCGAGAACACGTTCGGCCTGAACGAGATGAAGGCGCGCCTGCCCAAGCCGACGTACAAGGCCCTGCTCGCGACCATCGAGAGTGGTGCCGAGCTCGACGCGTCGCTGGCCGACGCCGTGGCGATCGCCATGAAGGAGTGGGCGCTGGAGAAGGGGGCCACGCACTTCACGCACTGGTTCCAGCCGCTTACCGGGCTCACCGCCGAGAAGCACGATTCCTTTGTCACGCCCAACGTGGGTGGTGGTGCCGTAGCAGAATTCAGTGGCAAGGACCTGGTGCAGGGCGAGCCGGATGCATCGTCGTTTCCGTCGGGTGGCCTGCGGGCCACGTTCGAAGCGCGCGGCTACACGGCCTGGGATCCGACGTCGCCGGCGTTCATTGTCGAGGGTCCATCGGGTTGCTACCTGGCGATCCCCACCGCGTTCGCCTCCTGGGCGGGTGACGCCCTCGACCAGAAGACCCCGTTGCTGCGGTCCGTGCACGCGCTGTCGGCGCAGGCTCGTCGCGCGCTCAAGCTGTTCGGCGTGGAGGCCGGGCAGGTGAGCGCGACGCTGGGGCCGGAGCAGGAGTTCTTCCTGATCGACCAGGAATTCTACTACCGCCGTCCCGACCTGGTGACAACCGGGCGGACGCTGTTCGGCGCCAAGCCGCCCCGCGGCCAGGAGCTGGAAGATCATTATTTCGGCACCATTCCCGAACGCGTGCTCTGCTGCATGATGGAGGTCGAGAAGGAGCTGTACCGGCTGGGTGTGCCGGTAAAGACGCGGCACAACGAAGTCGCACCCGGTCAGTTCGAGATGGCGCCCATCTACGAGCATGCGAACATCGCGGCGGACCATCAGCAGCTGTTGATGATGACGCTGCGCAAGATCGCGCCGAAGTACGGGCTCGTCGTGCTGCTGCACGAGAAGCCGTTCGCGGGCGTGAACGGCAGTGGCAAGCACCTGAACTGGTCGTTCGGCACGGAGAGCGCGAACCTGCTCGAGCCGGGTGACAATCCGCATGACAACGAGCAGTTCCTGTTCTTCTGCTTCGCGGTCATGCGCGCGGTGGAGCGGCACCAGGATCTGCTGCGCATCGCGGTTGCGTATGCCGGCAACGACCATCGGCTGGGCGCCAACGAGGCGCCGCCCGCGATCATCTCGATCTTCCTGGGCGATCAGCTCACGGATGTATTCGATCAGCTCGAGCAGAGCGGAGAAGCGTTGAGCAGCAAGCGGGGCGGCCTGCTCGGCCTGGGCTCGCCCGTGCTGCCGCACCTGCCCAAGCACGCCGGCGACCGCAACCGCACTTCACCGTTTGCCTTTACCGGCAACAAGTTCGAATTCCGGGCGCTGGGCAGCTCGCAGAGCATTTCCTTTGCGGCGACCGTGCTCAACACGGTCGTGGCGGAATCGATCGATGAGCTGGTCACCGAGCTGGAGAGCATGGTCAGCAAGGGCACCGACCTGGAATCGGCGCTGGAAGAGGTCATCTCGCGCGACATGCAGAAGATCAAGCGGATCGTCTTCAACGGCGACGGCTACAGCGAAGAGTGGCACCGGGAAGCGAAGCGGCGCGGGCTGCTGAACTTCCGGACGACGCTCGATGCGATTCCGCACCTGACGGACGACAAAAACCGGACGCTCTTCGAGAAGTACGGTGTACTCTCGCATCGCGAGCTGGAAGCGCGTGAGGAGATCGCGTACGACCAGTACTTCAAGACCGTGAACATCGAGGGTGAAACGACGGCCGAGCTGGCGCGGACAATGGTTTTGCCGGCCGCCGTGCGTTACCTGAATGATGTCCTGGCGGCCGCTGAAAAGACCAAGGCGCTCGGTCTGGAGCCCGAGGGAAAGCGCGCCCTGATCGGTGAAATCAACGATCTGGTCAACGAGCTGGTGATCGCCTTGCAGGAGCTGGGCAAGCAGAACGCCGAGCTGGGCGGTGACGACGTGCACTCGAAGGCGCACCACATGCGCGACAACGTCATCCCGGCCATGACCAGCGTGCGGACCGTGGTCGACAAACTCGAGAAGGTGCTGCCCGACGATCTGTGGCCGCTGCCGCGTTATCGCGAAATGCTGTTCATCCGGTAGCGCACCGAATTGGTATCGGGCAAATGAAAAGGGCGGGGAAGATTCCCCGCCCTTTTACATTCGATATCGTGGTACGATCTCGGTACGCCGCCCTCAGCAGAACCTCAATGCGTGGGCATGTTGCACGCCGCGCAATGCCCGAGCAGCTCGAGACGGTATCCCTCAACCGCGAAGCCGTTCACCGCTGGCAATTGACCGGTGATGGACGAGACATCGACATGCACCGGTACATCCTGCACGCGACCACAAGTCAGGCAGCGCGCGTGGTGATGTTGATCGGTCCGACCGTCGTAACGCGCCGAGCCGTCACCATAGGTGAGTTTGATCGCCAGGCCACAGCCGACCAGCGTTTCCAGCGACTTGTAAACCGTCGCCAGCGAAATATCCGGAATATCGTGCCGCACGCTGGTAAATACGTCGTCGGCCGTGGGATGCGCTTCCGTGCCCATCAAATAGCGATAAACCGCCGCGCGCTGCTCGGTATAGCGCTGGCCGTTCGATTCCAGCGCTTCGCGCAGCGTTGCTTCAGAATGCCCATTCAGGGTTGTTAGCATATGGACTCCTAGTCACGGCATCATGCAGAGCGACCCTAACATAGAAAGGCCATTTTTTCGGGTCAATAGGAATAATCCCTAGACGCAGCGTGGCAAATCCTTATTCTGTAAGCATATGCCTGACTCGATTGTAAGCCGGAACGGAATCATCATCGCGTTGCCCGCCGATCTGATCTTCGGCGCACGCATTCGTGCTGCCGCGGAAGCGGTTGGCGCGTCGGTCCTTATCGCGAAGAACCCGCAAGACCTGCTGGCCCGGCTGCGGGAGACCGACGTGCGCATGGTCATCCTCGATCTCGACCGCCGCGGCCTCGCCATTACCGACACCATTCGGCAAATCAAGGCGACGTCCTCCGCGCCCCTGCTCGCGTACGTCTCGCACACGCAGGAGGCCGCGATTCGTGAAGCCGACGCCGCCGGCGCCGACAAGGTCATGGCTCGCGGCGCTTTCGCGCGGCAGCTGGCGGAGATCCTGAAGGTTCCCTGAGTTTTTTCCACCGCGAAGGCGCGAAGCACGCGAAGTTTTCATAACCGCGGAGCACGCGGAAAACGCGGAAGGCTCGCGGAGAACTCTCGCGCACGATGTACCCGCTGTTCCAATTCAAAATATGGGTTTTAATGGAACGGCGACGATTTCGTGCGCCGCGCAGCTTCCGCGTTTTCCGCGTTCTCCGCGGTTATAAAAAGGCTTCGCGTGCTTCGCGCCTTCGCGGTGAAAAAAAAGAGCGAGGTATTACCCTCGCTCTTCCGTTTCACACCAGCGCTGCTCCAGCTCAGGCCGCGTCCTGCTCTTCCTTCAGCTTGCAGTTGAGGCAGTAGCGCGCGTGCGGCATGACATCGAGGCGATCGAAATCGATCAGCTCACCGCAGTTGTGGCAGAAGCCGAACTTCTCGGGCTCCTTGTACAGCCGGCGCAACGCCTCTTCCACGCGGTACAGATAACGACCTTCCTTGCTGGCGAAGAGCAACATCTTCTCGCGCTCCATCGCATCGGTACCCAGGTCGGCCATGTGGTCGGAGTATGAATACATATCCGAGTCCTGCGTGTCGGCCGTCTGCTTGGCCAGTTCATCGAACTGTCCGAGCGAGCGGAGCGCGCGTTCCCGCTCGCGCAGCAGCCGCTGCTGCAGATGCTCGATCTGTTTTTTGGTCAATTTCTTGGT
>CBJLQC010000110.1:0-7342 GCA_966424955.1 uncultured bacterium
AATGGATTGCCTTCTCCAGCGGCCGCGACAAGGACGTGAACGGTGCGCGCTATCAGTCGATCTTCCTGGTGCCGTCCGACGGAAGCGCAACGCCGGTGAACATCACGCCGCTGCCCGCCGGCCAGGCCGCGACCGGCTGGACGAGCCAGCAGCCGGCGTGGTCGAACAACGGCAAGTACATCTACTTCAACGGACTGCGCCCAGGAGTCACCGGAACTCAGGTGTTCCGCACCGACCTGGCCGGCACCGAGGTGATCCCGGTCACGCAGCAGCCCTACAACAACACACAGGGTCACGTCCGTCCGATCGTTCGCCCATAGTCCCGCCGCAACATCCTGCGTCGTCAAAACCGCAGGTCATCGTCACGGATGACCTGCGGCCGCACGCAGGATTCACGTGAAGCGTGCGGCGCCCATGAGCAGAGGCGGCAAGCGAAGCAAGTTTTGTTATTTCTTTCCACCTGTCTGCGCGTATGTATTACCCTGCTCCGTTGCCTGACTCCCATCAGTAATCTCCCCATAGCGCATCGCCAAACGACGCACAACCTTACCTCGTAAGTACCATCACACCCACGGAGCAAAGCTGATGAACGTGCGTAGTGCCGTTGCTGTCGCATTGTTGGCCGCTGCCGGCCTGGTCTCGCTTCCCGAAACCGCATCCGCGATACCCGCGTTTGCCCGCAAATACGGCGTTTCCTGCAGTCTCTGCCACGCGCCCGCACCCCGCCTGAATTCGTTCGGCGAGGGGTTCGCGGCCAACGGCTTCGAGATGCAGGTTGGCGAGGCGCCACGCGATACGATAGACACGGGCGATGCAATGCTGCGCCTGTTGCGCCGCCTGGAGTTCGCGTTCCGGCTCGATTTCTTCGCGACCATGACGACGCCCGTGCACGAGGACGAGCCCGACATCGATTTGCAGATGCCGTACAACATCAAGCTGCTCAGCGGCGGCGCACTGGCCAACCGCATCAGCTACTACATGTACTTTTTCCTGAGCGAGCGCGGCGAGGTCGCTGGCCTGGAGGATGCCTACGTTCAGTTCACCGATATCGGTGGCAGCGGCATCAACGTAATTGCCGGGCAGTTCCAGGTTTCGGACCCGCTCTTCAAGCGCGAGCTGCGGCTGGAGTACGAGGATTACCAGGCCTATCGCCTGCGCGTGGGCGAGGCGCGCAGCGACCTGACGTACGATCGCGGCCTTTTTGCTTCGCATTCGCCATGGGAAGGCGGCGATCTCTCGCTCATCGTCGTGAACGGCTCCGGTATTGGCGCGGCGGAATCCGACCGCCAGTACGACACCGACGCCTTGAAGAATTTCGCGGCCCGCTTCTCCCAGGAGCTGGGCCCGATGCGCCTGGGTGGATTTGCATACCTCGGTGAACAGCGTCTGAACGACGAAGCTGATCGCATTCGCGTTTACGGTCCCGACGCCACCCTCACCGTCGGAAACTTCGAGCTGAATGGCCAGTACCTGCACCGCACCGACTCCAATCCCTTCTTCACTATTGGCGGCGCCGATACCGAAGTGGACGCGGCCTTTGGGGAGTTGGTGTGGAGCCCGAGCGGCGCCACTGGCCGCTGGCATTTCGCTGGGTTGTATAACTGGATCGATGCCGACGCGCCCATCTTCACGGTCCGCGCCGGCGAGACCGGTCCGCTGGCGCACTACGAGACCGCGAGTGGCTCGCTGCATTACCTGGTGCACCGCAACGTGCGCCTGTTGACGGAAGTGGGCTACGATTTCGAGGCCGACCGACCGCGTTTCACGGTAGGAGGATTTCTGGCATGGTGATCAGAACGCTCGGCGTGCTGACCTGCGCAGCCGCGTTCGCATGGCCGGCGTCGGCGCAGGACAGCGCGCTCGGCAAGCAGGTCTTCGAGAATAAAGGCAACTGCTTCACGTGCCACGGACCGCACGCGCTGGGCACGCCGCTCGCGCCCAATCTGCGGGATTCCGTCTGGATCAACATCGACGGCTCTCTCGAGCAGATCATGCGACTCGTCAAGTCCGGTGTGCCTAAACCAAAACAGCATCCCGCGCCGATGCCGCCCATGGGCGGCGCCAAGCTCAAGGATGCTGAAATCGAAGCGGTCGCCCGCTACATCTTGTCGCTGGAGACACTGGCGGTTACGAGCCGCCGTTTACCCACGGATCGTTGCGCAGCCACTGCTCGTCATGCGGCGAGAACTGAAAGACCACGGAACCATGCGCCAGCATGGGTAACAAGCGTCGCGCACGCGCCTGCTGCATCGCCGGGCAACCCTCGCTGCGGCCGGATCCGGATGCAGTGACGTACGGCGCGCCGTGCACGACTACACCGCGGCGCCGTGCATTGCTGTTGTAGCGACCGGACTCGCCCTGCATGCGCAGTCCGATCGACGTGTAATGCACGCCGCCCGCTTTGCCACTAAAGCCGTAGGTCTCCTGCGTCACATACAAGCCGAGCGACGTCGCCGCGCTGCCCGGCCGGTTCGAAAAAGTCATGGGCACCGCGTGCTTCGGACCCGAGCCCCGGCCGTGGGCAACCGTGAACGGACCTTCCACCAGCTCCAGCGTCTCCATGTTGAACACATAGCCGCGTGGCGTGCTGCCGCTCAGCCCGTAATCGATGTAGTACAGGTATGGCTTCGTGACCTCGTCGGGGTGCGCCGACCGATGGGCATAGTACGCCGTGATCGCCGAGGACAGCGCGTTGCCGCTGCTCTGCTTCTTTACATGCACCGACAACTCGCTCAGTGCATTTCGGACCAGCGCCGCGCGCGCTTCCGCCGGCGACGTGTCGGCTACGGATGCCGCGACCGCGGCCACACGCACGGGTGCAGCCGGCGCCGCTTTCACGGCTCGATCCTCGGCATTGGTTGCGGACGCGCCGAAGCCGACCAGCACGGCAGCAGCTACACCAAGCAACAAGTTTTGCGAACGCATTGCGTCTCCCAGCGACATCACGAAGGGCACGAATTGTGGTGGATTGAGTCCTAAATCTAATTGATGGCTGAAGTTCCCTGAACCGAAGAAAGCCCGTAACCATGCCCAAGCGACGCCCGGATTTTCACAACAAACAGATTGGAGACCGTGCGCTCCGACCCGAAACCCTGATGATGAGCTACGGCTACGATCCGCAGCTGTCCGAAGGCGCGGTCAAATCTCCGATCTTCCAGACGTCGACCTTTGTTTTCAAGACGGCTGAGGACGGCAAGGCCTTTTTCGAGCTCGCTTACGGCCTGCGTGAGAAACGACCGCGCGAGGAGCCCGGCCTTATATACTCGCGGATCAACAATCCGGACCTGGAGATCCTGGAAGACCGCCTCACGCTGTGGGACGGTGCCGAGAGCGCGCTCGTTTTCTCGAGCGGGATGGCGGCGATTGCGACGTCGCTTTTCACCTTTCTGCGGCCGGGCGACGTCGTCGTTTACAGCGAGCCGGTGTACGGCGGCACCGATTACCTGCTGCGGAAGGTGTTGCCGCAATTCGGCGTGCAGGCGATTTCCTTCGGCGCGCGGTTCGGAGCGCCCGGCGAGGAAGTGTTACGGCATGCGAGCGCGACCGGGCGGTTGCGCATGATCTACGTGGAAACGCCGGCCAATCCCACGAACGATTTGGTGGATATCGCGCTTTGCGCGCAGCAGGCGCGGCGCGTTGGCCCGGACGCGGAACGGCCGCTCGTCGTCGTGGACAACACGTTCCTGGGGCCGCTCTGGCAGCAGCCGCTGCGCCACGGCGCGGACCTGGTTTTGTATTCGCTCACCAAGTACGTGGGTGGTCACAGCGACTTGATTGCGGGCGCGTGTCTCGGCGCCGAAACCGTCGTGGGCGCCGTGCGTGGCATGCGGACGATCATGGGCACCATCTCGGATGCGTGGACCGGCTGGCTCACCTTGCGGTCGCTCGAGACGCTCAAGCTGCGCATGACCAGCGCCATGAAGAACGCCCGCTACATTGCGGAGTATCTCAACGAGCATCACCGTGTGAGGCAGGTCAACTATCTGGGATTTCTCAAGGATGGTGATGCGCAGCACGACATCTTCCGCAGGCAGTGCGCAGCACCGGGCTCCACGTTCTCTTTCGAGATTCACGGTGGCGAGGCGGAAGCGTTCCGCATGCTGAATGCGTTGCAGCTGGTCAAGCTGGCGGTCAGCCTGGGCGGCACGGAGAGCCTGGCGGAGCATCCGGCGAGCATGACGCACTCCGACATCGCAGCGGACGAACAGGCCCATATGGGCATTACCCCCGCGATGATCCGGCTGTCGGTGGGCATCGAGCACCCGGAAGACATCATCGCGGACCTCGAGCAGGCGCTGGCCGCGATCTAGGCACGCTGCCGTTGCCGGCACGTCACGGCCTGCCTATACGTTTCCTGAAACGCAACCTGGAGGCGGGTATGGTTACGACGGGGCAGTCCGTGTGTGCGTGCTGCGCGTTGCTCGTTATCACAACCAACCTCGCCGCCCAGCGCTTGGGCGGCACCGTGCGCGACGCGGCGACCGGCGCGCCCGTCGCGGGTGTGACGCTCACCGCAATCGACGCCGGGGGTAGCGCGCAGGGCACCGTGATCAGCGACAGCACCGGTACTTTCCATTTGATTCTGCCGCGCGCGGAGCGCTACCAACTGCGGGTGGAGCATGTCAGCTACGCGGCCTACACGACCGACTTCGCGCGCGTGCGGCGCGGTGAGAGCATTGCCGTCGAGATCCGCATGGGCCGGCAGGTCGTCGAGCTGGCGCCACTGGTCGTAGTGGGTCGCCGCCGGCATCCGGTCAGCCGGCTGACCGAATTCCACGACCGCATGGCGCGCCAGCAGAAGCTCGGGCTGGGCCGCTTCATTACGCGCGCCGACATCGAGCAGACTGCCAGCATCGATGTTCATGCCGTGCTGCGGCGTGAGCCGTCGATTTCCATTGTGCGCACGACCGCCGCACCGAGCGCCGTCGGCACGAATTTGCAGGGCCCACCCGATCCGGCGGACATATTCCGCGCTGCCGCGAACGCGCGACGTACTGGTGTGTCGGAGGTGGTCACGTTCAATCGCCGGGGCGGCGCGGGGTGCACGCCCATGATCTTTCTTGATGGCGCGCCGCTCGGCCGCGCGGAGTTCGTGCAGCTGACCTCGTTTGTGAGCGTAGACGAAATCGAAGGCATTGAAATCTATCGCAGCGGATTGGAAACGCCGGGTGAATTGGCGGACGGCTGTGGCGCCATCGGCGTCTGGACGCGCCGGGCGAGCGCCACGCAAGGCAATCCCTTCACATGGCCGCGGATGGCGCGGGCGGCCGGGTTCCTCGCCGCTGGGTTCGTCGTGCTGAGTCTGCTACCCAACTGACCCGGCTGCCACGCCCCGACCTGTCATGCCGACGATGACGGCGGCTTGAAGCTGCGGAGCAGACGCGCCCGGAATTCGGGATGCATGGGGTCGCCGTGCGCCTTCAAGGCGCGCACGGTCAGACGAATTTGCCCGAGGTACAGCGTGCAGCCGTCGCAGATCTCGAGATGTGCTTCCAGACGCTCGCGCAGCTCGGTCGGCAGCGCACCCTCCAGGTAGTCGGTCACCAGCTCGACAAATTGCCGGCAGCTCAGATCGTCGCGCACCTTGCTCATCAGTTCATGCCTTCCGCGAAGTAGGCTTCCAGTGCGCGCCGCATCCTGGAGCGTGCGCGATGCAGCAGTACGCGTTGATTCGATTCCGACAACCCGAGCAGCTCGCAAACCTCGGCAGCGCGCCACCCTTCGATATCACGGAGCGTGACCACCTGGCGCTGCGCGGGAGGCAGGGCCTGCAACGCCCGCTCGATGTATTCGCGCGCCTCGCGCGCGAGCAGCTGCGCGTCCGCTGACTCACCCCAGCTGTGCGGTCGGCTGCGCCAATGGTGCGGCCAGCGTTCATGATCGGCGCTCAGAAAGCGTTCGGCCGGCAGCGCGGGATCGTCCTGCTCGCACTCGCGACGGGACAGCTCGGAAAACGGTATCCAGCGCGCGTCGCGTTCGAGCCTCGAGCGCAATCGGTTGAGCAGAATGCTGAACAGCCACGTGCGCAGGGACGATCGTCCCTCGTAGCGGTGCAATCCGCTCAGAAAACCGACCCACGCATCCTGCACCGCATC
Organism: uncultured bacterium; assembly: GCA_966424955.1. Taxonomy (GTDB): domain Bacteria; phylum Gemmatimonadota; class Gemmatimonadetes; order Longimicrobiales; family RSA9; genus CBJLQC01. Next base: position 6,096 of record CBJLQC010000110.1, read on the forward strand.
CTCGGCCTGCGCGCGGTCGGGTGTGTATGCGCAGGCGAAGCGCAGCATGGCGGCGCCGTGCCGGTCGAGCAGGCGCGCGAACGCGTGTTCATCGCCGGCACGCGCCGCGGCCATCAGCGCCGCATCGCTGTCCAGGGAGAGTTTTTCCGTGTCTGGCTGCATCCTGAATCCGCAGTGTAACGAACGTCCCGCCGCGCCGGACTAACGGACATCCCTCAGTAACGTGTCCCGGTTATCGGAGGTAATCATGCTTCGCACTACGGTTCTCGTACTCGCCGTCCTGTCCCTGCCCGCCACTGCAATCGCACAAAACGAAAAAGCGGCCGAAGCGGAGAAGATACGCAACGCACTCATGGCAGCGCCCCAGCAGATCTCGGCCGGCGCCACGGTCGCCGACTGGCCCGAAGCCCCGGGCGCGCCGCCCAAAGTGCTGCGCCAGGGAACCAACGGCTGGACATGTTTGCCCGACCTCCCTGTAACGCAGGGACCCGATCCCATGTGCCTGGACGACCAGTGGCTGAAGTTCAACGACGCCTACATTAAGCGGGAGCCTCCCAAAGTCGAGCGCATTGGTATCGGCTACATGATGAGCGGGCACGCATACGCCAGCAACACCGACCCATTTGCGGTTAAGGAAACGCCCGACAATGAGTGGGGAATGGATCCGCCTCACATCATGGTGCTGGTTCCCGACGTGAAGGTGCTGCAAGGTCTGCCGACGCACCGGTCCACGACCCAGCCCTGGGTCATGTTCGCAGGCACGCCCTACGCTCACATCATGATTCCGGTAGAACCGAAGAAATGATCCGGCTTCCGGTGGGTGCGCCCCGCCGGCTGCTCGTTAGTTCTCGCTGGTGATGTTCGCGCGCTGGCGCGCTTCCGCGACCAGCGCATCAGCGCGCGCATCCGCTTCCCGAATGACGGCATCGGCTTTCGCATCGGTCTCGCGGCGCAGGCGGTCCGCGGCTGCTTTCGTCGCAATGCGCGCCAGCCCGGTCGCTTTGGCCTCCAGCGAGTCCGCGCGCTCGTAGCCTTCGCGGCGCATCCGGTCGGCCAGCGCTTTGGCTTCCTCGCGAATGCGCGCCGCCTGAGTTTCCGCTTCCGCCACTGCGCGCCGCCGTGCCGCATCCGCGGCGGAATCGACGCGCTCTACTACCGCCTCCTGCCGGCGCGCCGCTTCCTCGCGGACCGCGTTCGCGATGCTGGCGCCCGCATCACCCGCCGCGTCGCGGAAGCTGGTCGTCAGA
>CBJLQC010000111.1:0-7308 GCA_966424955.1 uncultured bacterium
CGAATCGGTCGGCGGCATGACGTCGATGCGCGATTCGCCCACGCCGCGCGACGTGAACTCGCCGATCATCCGCCGGCGGCTATCCTCGTCCCGCAGGCGGTTGCTCTTGAGCAACAGGCGCGAGTTCTCGACCGTTTGCAGAAGCTTCGCCCACGCTTCGCTCGTGCCCGCCGAGATTTTCAGGTGCTTGTTGAACGACCCGAACGTCACGACGCCGCTGTCGACGCACGCGTACTGGTCCGCGGGCAGCAGCGCGTGGTTCGGCGACAAGGAACGCATGCGCGATCTCGTACGCGGCTGGCAGGCGGCGTGCGACGTCTGCGGCATGGCATGGGGCGGCGGCGAGACGCCGGCTTTGGGCGGCGTCGTCGAGGCCGAGCGCATCGACCTCGCCGCGTCGTGCGTCGGCATCGTCAAGGGCCGCGATCGGCTGATGCTCGGCGAGCTGTTGAGCGCAGGCGACGGCGCGACGAAGGGAAGCGCGTCATCGTGGTGGAGCATACGGCGCTGCCAGCCCGTGCACTGGATAACGGAAACCTCGGCCTCCGGACAGCGCTCGGCGCGCCACAGCAGGCCGATTTCGCCGAGGGTGAGCGAGTGGCGGACCGGAATCGTGTGACGCCCGACGAAAGAGCAATGCCGTGCTTCCAGGAGTGGCCCCTCGGCCTGCTCGATCAGCCCGCCCAGCGGGTTCGGCCGGTCCAGTATGTAGAGCGGTACACCGGCGGCGGCGCACGCGTCCATCACATGCGTCAACGTCCACGTATAGGTATAGAAGCGCGCGCCTACGTCGGGCACATCGAAGAGCATGACATCGAGGTCCGCCAGCGTTGTCGCCGGTGGCGCCATCGTCGCACCGTAGAGGCTCACCACTGGCAGCCCGGTGGCGGCATCGACGCCATCGCTCACGGCGGCACCATCCGCCGCGTTCGCGGTGAGCCCGTGCTCGGGCGAGAACAGCCGCACGATCGGCACGCCCGCATCGAGCAGGGCCGTGCGCGAACGAGTTTTGTAATTGCCGGCCAGGCGCGCAGCATCATTGGTAACGAGCCCGGCGCGCCGTAAATTGCCGGGCAGCAGCCGCTCGCGCACCAGGCGGTCCGCACCGAAGAGGATGGTCATGCGTGCGTCAGAGTACGATGAGCCCCCACGATTCGAAAGGTAGCAGATGCGTGATATGCTGAGGCGCGTGCCATGGCACCTGGCCGCGCCGCTCGTGATAACGATTACCGGCTGCGCGGCTCGTACGCCGGCCGGCGCGCCGCGCGTGCCATGGTCGGCGTCGCTCGTGGCGGCCGCGCCGCGTGCTGTCGGCATGGACGCGCGCCTGAATGTCGTGCTCGATTCCATCATGCAACACGGGCTGGCGGAAGGTGCCGCGCCCGGCGCCGCGCTCGCCGTCGGGCGGTATGGGCGGCTGGTGCATGAGCGCGGCTACGGCCGCATCGCGAACGAAGCGAATGCGGCCGCCGTCACCGACTCAACACGCTACGACCTCGCCTCCCTCACGAAAGTCGTCGGCACGACGACGGCGGCGATGATTCTGGAGGAGCGCGGCCTGCTCGACCTGGACCGCCCCGTCCACGATTATCTGCCCGAGCTGGCCGCCCCGGAGAAAGCCGTCATTACCGTGCGCAACCTGCTCGCGCACAACGGCGGCTTCCGCTCGGGCGCGCCGCTCTGGCGCGAGCACCGCGGCATCGCCGCGTTCCTCAACGCCATGAACGAGACGCCACTCGCCTACCAGCCCGGTGACAGCACGATCTACAGCGATTGGGATCTCATCATGGTGGGCGCCATCGTCGAGCGCTTGAGTGCCAAGCCGCTCGACGTCTTTCTCCAGGAAAACGTCTGGGGTCCGCTCGGCATGCGCGAAACCGGCTTCAATCCGCTGGCGGCCGGTCCGCTACCTGTTGACGGCGATTGCACGGCCGGACTGCGCGACGATCATCCGCTACTGCCGCTGATTGCGGTTACCGAGCTGGACACGGTTTATCGGAAGCGCATGATCCATGGCCTCGTGCACGATGAAAATGCCTGCGCGCTGGGCGGCGTGGCCGGCCATGCCGGACTCTTCTCTTCGGCGCGCGACCTCGCCGTATTCGCGCAGATGCTGCTCAACGGCGGCGAATACAATGGCGTGCGCATCCTCAAGCCAACCACGGTCGCGCGCTGGACGGCACGGCAGGGCCCGCGTGCGAGTCGCGCGCTCGGCTGGGACACGCCGGCACCCGGCAGCAGCTCAGGTCGCTATTTTTCGCCGCGCTCCTTCGGCCATACCGGCTTCACCGGTACCAGCATCTGGATGGATCCGGAGCGCGGCACGTTTGTCGTGCTGCTCACCAATCGCGTGCACCCTACGCGAAGGAACATGCGGCACGAGCCATTGCGGCGTGACATCGCCGACGCGGTTCAGCGCGCCATCCTGGACGCACCGCTCAAGGAGTGGAATCCGCCGCCGCCGCGCCGGACCAGCGCTGCGGTCCGCGTGGGCGCGGATCGCCTGCTATCCGAGTTCGCGGACCTCGTCAGCTTCAAGCGCGTGGCCGTGGTCGCCAATCACAGTGCCCGTCTGGCCGATGGCACCCACCTGGTCGATGCCCTGCATGCCATGCCCAACGTGAAGCTGCAGGCGCTGTTCGGGATGGAGTACAACATTCGATCGAACGATTACTCCGCCACGCGCGATGCCGATCGCGCCGCCGATCCGCAGACCGGCGTGGTCAAGTACAACCTGTACGGCGAGCAGCACAAGCCGACCCCCGAGATGCTGCGCGATGTCGAAGTCATCGTCTTCGACATCCAGGAGGTCGGCGCGCGTTTCTACGAGCACATCAACATCCTCGGCTTCGTGATGGAGGCCGCGGCCGAGCAGGGCATCGACGTGATCGTCCTCGACCGGCCGAATCCCATCACCGGATTGAAGCAGGATGGCTTCGTCACCGACGACGAGTTCCTTTACCGGTTTGGATAGTACGCACACGTGCCCGTGATCCACGGACTGACGGTGGGCGAGCTCGCGCAGTTCTACAATGGTGAGAAGGCGCTGCGCGGCGGCATGCCGGCGAAGCTGCACGTGATACCCATGCAGGGCTGGCGCCGCTCGATGTGGTTCGATGAGACCGGCTTGCCGTGGCGCAAGCCCTCACCCAACCTGCTCACCCTCAGCTCGCTGCTCGCCTACACCGGCACTTGCCTCTTCGAGGCGCTCAACGTGTCGGAAGGGCGGGGCACCGATCAGCCGTTCGAGTACATAGGCGCACCCTGGCTGGACAACACGCGCGCTACTGCCATGCTGAACGAGCTGAAGCTGCCGGGCGTGGTTTTCGACACCGTGCGGTTTGTCCCCGAGCAAAAGTCGTATCATGGCCGGCCGCCGGAAATGACGGGTCAGCAGGTGCGCGGCATCGCGGTGCGGGTGACCGACCGCAACGCCTTCGAGCCCTATCGGACGGGCGTAGCACTCGTCTGGGCGGTGCACGCGCTGCATCCGGATCAGCTGCAATGGAACGATTCGGTGCTCGAGCGGCTGGCGGCGACGCGTCGGCTGAAAAGCATGATCATCGCGCAGCGTACGCCCGCCGAGATCTTTTCGTCCTGGCGGGATGAAGTCGCAGCTTTCGCGGCGCAAAGCGCGCCCTATCGTATCTATCAGTAATCGAGAAGTATGCGTGGCATGTCCTCCAGCGCGCTTATCCGCGGCCTCGGCGCGCTCCTGCTGCTGGCCGTGCTGGCCGTGCCCGCGGCCGCGCAGACGGTGCGCGGCCGGGTGGTGACGGAGGATGGCCAGGCAGCCGTGGGCGCTACCGTTGTCCTGCTCGATACGGCAGGCACCGTGCGTGGCGGCGCCTTCGTCGATGGCAACGGCGCGTTCTCGATCGCTGCATCACAGGCCGGTCGTTACGTACTCGAAGTGCAGCGCATCGGATTGCGCAGCACGCGTTCACCATCGTTCACGCTCGCGGCCGGCCAGACGCTCGCCATGCCGCTGACGGTTTCCCTGGAAGCGGTCGCGCTGCCCGAGATCGAGGCGATCGGGAAGGGCCGGTGTGGCAAGGATACCGACCCGCTGGTCGCCAATGTCTGGGAGGAAGCGCGCAAGGCGCTGCGCGCCGCCGCGCTCACCAACCGCGCGAACCTGTATCGCTTTCAGATCCGGCGCTACTTCCGGCAGCTCTCCATCCCGTCTCTGCACGCCGTGCGCGACAGCAGCGTCGTTTACCTGAGCACCAGCTCCGGGAGCCCGTTTGCCAGCCTCGCGGCCGATACGCTCATCCTGCGCGGATTCATCCAGGAGAAGGCCGACGGCACCTACTACAATGCACCCGATGCCGACGTCCTGCTCTCCAACGCCTTCGCTGACGCGTTCTGCTTCAACCTGAAAGGCGATCGCAAACGCAATCTGATCGGCCTTACGTTCGAGCCCGTGCGCCGTAATGTGCCATCGTCCATCGCCGGCACGTTGTGGATCGATCGCCGGACCAGCGAGCTTCAGCAGCTGGAGTTCAAGTACGTGGGCGCGGATGTCCCGCAGGTGGCGCGCGGATTGATCGGCGGGAGCATCCACTTCGAACGGCTGCCCAACGGGCCGTGGATCGTCGATGACTGGTTCATCCGCATGCCCTTCTATGCGGAACGCCAGACGGCGTTGCGACGGTCCACGCTGCGTCAGGTCGTGCTGACCGCCATCAGTGAGGAAGGCGCCCAGGTGCTCTCGGTTAGTGACCGCAAATGAGTTAAAATCGCGAGCCGCGATGCGCCGTTTCGGAAGGCGGCCGCGCGGCCGGTTATGGTGATACTGGACGGCATGCCTTACAATCCCGCGGGCGCCGGCACTCACGACCCGCCGGCGCCGACCGGAAGCCTACATGGACCCTATGCCAGGAACCGCTGAGATGCACGCCTCATGATTCGCAGCATGACCGGGTTTGGCGAGGCCGAGCGCGATACTGCGGCCGGACGCCTGCGCTGTGAGATCAAGACCGTCAATCACCGTTATTTCAGCGTCAATCTGCGGCTCTCGCCCGCCGTCGAGAGATTCGAGCCGCAGGTCCGCGAATGGCTGCGGAACCTGCTGCCGCGCGGCCACGTCAATTGCTCGATCCGCCTGCAGAACGGTGCCATCGCCGGCGCGGCGCCTCCGCTCGTCCTCGATGAAACGCGCGTCGAGCAATACCTGGCCGTGCTGCGCGAGCTGAAGCAGCGCTTCCACCTGCCTGGTGAAGTGGATATCTCGCTGGTCAGTCGCTTCGGTGAGTTGATCCGCGTCGCGGAACCGGAAGACCTGAATGCCCTCACCCCGGAGGACATCCAGCACGTAGCTGAAGCCGCGGCCCGCGCGGCGGTCGCCATGCGCGAGATCGAGGGCGGCAAGCTCGCCGACGACCTGCAAGGCAGGCTCGCCGCGATCGAGTCCGCCATGGCGCGCATTGCCGAGCGTGCGCCCGCCCGGCTGACGGCCGAACGCGACCGCATGCGCCGCGTGGTTGCCGAGCTGGCCGGCGAAGTCGGCGTCGACGAGGATCGCATTACGCGCGAAGTCGCCTACATGGCCGAGCGGATGGACATCAGCGAAGAGCTGGTGCGCATGCGCTCGCACATCGACCTCTTCCGTCAGATCCTCGCGCAGACCGGTGAGGACACGGTGGGCAAGCGGCTGGGTTTTCTGACGCAGGAGATGCATCGCGAAACCAACACGATCGGGTCCAAGGCCAACGATGCCCAGATCGAGCACGACGTCATCGCCATCAAGGACGAGATCGAGCGGTTGCGCGAACAGGTGGAAAATGTCGAGTAGCCTGACGCCACCCGGCATCGCGCTGGTCATTGCGGCACCCAGCGGTGCGGGCAAAACGACCTTGGCGCGCGCCCTCGTCGAGCGTCATGCAGACATCGAGTTCAGCGTATCCGCCACCACGCGGCCGCGGCGCAGCTACGAGAAAGGCAGTCGCGACTATCATTTCGTCGCGGACGAGGAGTTCGCGCGCATGCAGGACTCCGGAGCGCTGCTCGAGTGGGCCGTCGTGCATGGCCGCCGCTACGGCACGCCCAGGGCGGAAGTTGAACAGCGGTTGAAGGAAGGCCGCGTCGTCGTGCTCGATATCGACGTCAAGGGTGCCGGACAGGTACGGCAGGCCTTGCCCCAGGCGGTGCTGGTCTTCGTGCTGCCGCCTTCAGCCGAGGAATTGCGCCGCCGCCTGGCCCGCCGCGACAGCGAGCCGGCGACTGAACGGCGGGTCCGCCTGGAAAGCGCCCGACAGGAACTGCGGGCGGCGGGCCTTTTCGACTATATTATTGTCAACGACGATTTCGACGCGGCCGTAGCCCGTCTGGAAGCCATAGTCACGGCCGAGCGCGCCAAGGTCAGCAGGTCCGCCAATCTGGAGCAGCGGATCGAAGCGCTGGATGCCGAGCTGGCAAAGCTATTGGAAAGGAACAGTTAGCACATGCGTGTTTTTACCCCCATCGAAGTAGCCGAGCGTTCGGAAAGCAAATACCTGGGTGTGCTGGTCGCCGCGCGCTATGCGCGCGAGCTGAATGCGCTGCCCAAGGATGCCGTGCCCAGCGGCATTGAGAAGAAGCTGACGACGCGTTCCCTCGAGGCGCTCGTGAATGGCGACATCACGTACAACCTCGCCAAGCGCCGTCGCCGGGGGATGCAGCCCAATCCGTGAGTGAGGGGCGCTATGTAGCGCCGCTGACTCCCCGGCGTCCCTGGCAGGGGCGCAACATTCTGCTCGGGGTTACGGGCGGCATCGCAGCTTACAAAAGCGTGCAGGTCGCCCGCGACCTTTCCCAGCTCGGCGCGTCGGTCGATGTGATCCTCACATCGTCGGCGCGCGAATTCGTTGGGGCCATCACGTTCGAAGCCGTGACCGGAAAACCGGTGCACACCGACCTGGTGGCGGCCGGCCACGCCCTCGATCACATCAAGTTGGCCCGTGCTTGCGACGTCGTGTGCGTCGCGCCCGCGACCGCCGACCTGCTCGCACGCGCCGCCTCCGGCCGCGCCGACGACTTGCTCACCGCCGTGCTGCTCGCCACCAAGGCGCCCGTCATCATCTGCCCGGCCATGAAGGATGCGATGTGGGCACATCCACAAGTCCAGCGTAACGCCGCGCACCTGCGCGACGTGCTGGGCTACACGCTGGTCGGCCCCGGGCTGGGTGCCCTCGCCTATAACGAAGGCCAGGGCGCGGGACGCATGGAAGAGGGCAGTGTCATCAACGAGCACATCGGACCCGCGCTCGGGGACGAGGCGGGTCCCAAGGGCAAGAAGAACGAGGTGGCAGGCGGTCCCCCGCGGGC
>CBJLQC010000112.1:0-7269 GCA_966424955.1 uncultured bacterium
TGAATCTCCTGACCGCAGTCGCGGAAGGGTCGGGGCTACCCACACTCGTGGTGGGGCGCGAGCTGCGCGGTCCGCTGGAGCGCGCGGTGCTGCCGATCACATCCTCGCTGCCGAACCGCGAAGCGATCGCGGGCGCGGTACGGTGGGTGGAAGCGCTGCATCGACTCGGTTGCGAGGGCGATGGCGAGCATATACGGACCGAGCTGGAGCTGGTGCAGCTCGCGTATCTGCCGAGGAAATCGGGGGTGGCCGCGGCCAGCATCCGCGAAGCGGTGCCCGCCGCGTGGAGCGGGTGCGCCGATCCGCTGACGCTTTCCTGGCGAGCCGCGCTGGGCGGCCATCCGAAATCGCGGCTACGCGCGGTCATCGCGCGGGAAGACCACGATCTGATCATCTCCCAGATGCGGAACCGGCGGCCGGGCCGGGTACGGCGTCAGCTGACGCCGGCCAATCGCCTGACGCTACTCGAAGCACAGACGCCCGTGCTGATGCTGCCCGCGCCGGCGCCCGTGCTGGCCGCAGCCTGAAACCAACAATTTCGGCGGCTGTAACGTTTCGGGTGCTCGAGAGACTGTGAGGAAGAGAGCACCCACGCGAACACGGTGAGGAGGAACGTGCATTTCCGACATCCGATCCTCGCGATCAGCGATTTGACGGAGCGATCAGACGCGGCCGTGCACGTTGCCGGGAAGCTGGCGGGCGTGCTCGGCGCCGAGCTGCACATCCTGCATGCCATGGGCATGAAGTATCGCGCGTTGCGAGCCGTGGTCCCGGCACTGAATAACCTGAGCGCGACGCTGGCGGGAGTAGACCGCCTGCTGCGCGAGCAGGTGGAGCGTGCGCTAGGGGATACCACGGACGCGCCGGCCGTGCACGTCGTCGATCTCGACGATCCGCTGCGTGCCTTGCCGCTGCGCGCGCGGCAGCTGACGCCGACCGCGATCGTGACGCCCGGCATCTGGGACTGGACGTCCAGCGAAACTCGCCGGCGCTCGGGGATGACGGCGGTGCTCGCGTCGCTGAAAGTGCCCGTGCTCGCGATCCGCGAGCCGAGGTGGCAGAGATGCCAGCGTGTATTGGTGATTTCGTCGCCGGAAGCGAACAGCTCGCGCACCATCGAAGCCGCCGGACGTTGGGGCTCATGGCTCGACCAGGTTTATGGCCGGAACGGCGTCCGTGCGGATGCGGCTGTCGATGCGCTGTTGCTGGAACCAGGTGTGGATCAGGCAGAGCTGATACAGCGCATCACCGGTCAGCCGCCCGATTTGACGGTGATCGACAAGGGCGTACTGAGGAACGAGGAGATTGCGTCGTTGGTGGATGCCGTGATGCCGGTGGTGCTCGATCAGCGGGCGGTGCCGGTTGCGTTCCTGCCGGACGCGCCGGCGCGATTCACCGAGGGACCCGGCCGGGCGCGCTACCGCACGCCGATGACGGCAGCATGAACGTATTCAACCAGACTATGCGGAGTAATATGATGCGAACGACAGCAGCCGGACGAGTCGGCGCAAGAAAGCGGAGCGCTTTGAAGAGCGCCTCGCACAAGTCAGTCGTCGATCTGAAGGAGCTTCGTGCCCGGATCGACGAAGCGCTCAACCAGGTCGGCGCACAGCTGATCGGCCGGGTTTCGGACCGGCAGGGCGTCGACCCAGCCAGGCACGCCGACCCGACGACGCGCGGTCTGCAAGCGCGCGTTGCGCTGCTCGGACAGCTGGCCGCTGGTTTGGCCATCGTTGATGCGGATGCGCTGCCCGCCGAGGGCGCCGGCTTCGGCTCGCGCGTTACGGTGGTCAACGTCGAAACCGGCACGACCGACGAATACGTGCTGATGATCGGCTCGCTCGTCGACATCGATGCGAACCAGGTTTCGCTGGCATCGCCCATCGGCCAGGCGCTGCTGGGCCGGCGCCCGGGTGAGGAGGTAACGTTCGCGACGCCTAACAAGCAGGTGCGCCTGCTCGTCACGAATGTCGTGACCCTGCTGGACCTGCTGGAGAGCGATGACGTACTCGCGGTCGCGCAGTAACGTGACGACGTACGCGGCGGAGCAGCGCGCTTCGATGGTACGCGCCATTCGTGGTGACTTGCCGCCCGCGGCAGGCCAGCGTTGGCTGCTGGCCGCCGAGCGATGCCGCGCCGAGCTGACGACCGGTCACCCCATTCTGGGCGTGCGTACCCATGCGCTCGACATGAGCGCAGGGACGCTGACCGGTCTGCCCGATCGCCAGTTCGAGCTCGCGCTGGTGTTCGGCTGCGGGCCGGAGGTCGGCGCGGACGCCGCGGAGACCGGCGTGCTGTTCCGCTCGACGTCCGTCACGCGCCCGGAAACATTCCGCTACATCGCGAAGGGTGAGCTGCACGTGGGTGACGTCGCCGGCATTGGCGTGGTCAGGATTCGCGATCTCAGCTGGACCGCCGGTGGTGATCCCGGCGATATGACGAGGATTCTGACGATCAGCACGAGCGTGGAGCGACGCTTCTGGGAGCATCGTCACAGTGCGATTCCGACGCCGTGGCTGACCAGATCCGCGGCCGAAGTCTTCCTGCATACGGAGTGGCACGCCGTCCAGGGCGCGCCACCGGCCGCATGAACGATTGATATCACTATGATCCAGTTCCGAATCGCGCATCATAGACCCGTCATGGCGACACCCGAGAAGCAGGCCAGCTGCGAACAGGTTGCCAACCGGCTGACCGACTACCTGGAACAGGCACTCGGCACGCGCGACCAAAGACGAATCGAAGCACACCTCTCCGACTGCCCGTCCTGTCAGAAGCTGCTCGCTGAACTGAGACTCACGATCACACTCCTCGCCCGCTTATCCACCCACAAACCTCAGAAGTAGGACCTCACCATTTCGCGCACACGCAGCCGCGCGCGATGCAGAACTACGCGCTGGTTGGCGGGCGTGAGTTTCAGCAGCTCACAGACTTCCTCCGACGACCAGCCTTCGATATCCCGTAGAGAAATGACCAGGCGCTGCACGCGGGGCAGCGAATTCACTGCCTTCTCGAGGACAGCACGCAGCTCACCAGCGAGCACTTGCTGCTCGGGATCCGCCGCGCGTGACACAATATCCACCGCACCGCTGGAGGCCGGCCGGAAATAGGGCATGCTTCCGCCGCCCGTGTCGTCCGACACCGGAAGCGCGGAAAACGGGACGACGCGATTCTCCCGCTTGGCGCGTGTGCGCGCACGGTTGATCAGGATCCTGAACAGCCAGGTCTTGAACGAGGAACGCCCTTCGAAGCGGTCGAGACCGGAGAGCGCAGCCAGCCACGTCTCCTGGATGACTTCTTCGGCTTCTTCCGGACTGCGCACGAAATTCATCGCGACGCGCAGCATCGGAGCGTAGAAATTGTGGGCCAGCTGGTTGAAAATGGCGTGATCGCGCGCGCGCAGGCGCGCGACGAGCGAAGCTTCATCGTCATGCCAGGTGGGCGGCGGCAGATCGGCGTTGGTCAGATTGCCAACGCGTTCCTCAGGACGGCGCAGTCGCCGCGGGTTATGGTACATTTTCTTTCCTTTCATGTGTACGAAAGGCCCGCGGCAAGCTGCCGCGGACCTTTTTCTCACGATTATACTGAATTGGAGCCCAAAGACGCGCCCAATACTACTAACATACCCCGGAATGCGATAAACGAGCCAGCCTCGGGCTAAGAAGACGACGTTGTGATTCAGCGCGCGCGCACTGTGTCCGGCGATGCAGAAGTCTGGTTGTGCTCCGCCCAAGTGACGGCCGGCACCAATAGAAGCGGACATGGCGTGACACGCGACACGGCCGCCGACACGCTGCCCAGCCCGGATACCGCACCCGCGGCGCCACGCGTTCCCATCACGATGAGATCCGCCCGTTCGCCGGTCGCATGGTCGAGAATTGCATCAATCGGATCCGGTGCTGCAGTAACGCGCTCGCTGATTGCCACGCGCGCGGCACCACCTGCACGCGCGCGGGCACGTTCGACTTCCTGTTGCACGGATCGAGCGGTCAGCGCGGCCGGCTTCGGGTCGGTTGTGACATGTAAGGCAGTGAGTCGTGCGTCGTCGCCACGGGGGCGCAGCGCCGATGCCCAGGAGAGCGCTACCGACAGCGCGCCACCCGCGATCTCGGACAGATCGATCGGCGCGAGGACACGCTCGAGCGGCAGGTTGAGCTCGACCGCGGCAACCAGGCAGGGACAGGGCGCCGTGCGGACCACCTCGGAAGCGGTCGATCCCATGGCCGTGCGTGCGCCGATGTGCCGATGCGGTCCCAGGACGATTACGCTCGCGTCCACTTTCCGCGCGTGCGCCACGATCGTTTCGGCCGGCTTTCCGATGACGACTTCAACGTCGGCTTCAGCGTCCTCACCAACTACAGCGCGAAAGTGAGCGGCCAGCCGGTCAGCGGCGTGTGGCTCCGGCTGCGATGCAACATGAAGCAGGTGGAGCTTCGCATCCGCCAAGGCAGCCAAGCGGGCACCGGTGCGGAGCGCCGGCTGCGACGCCGCATCCAGGTCCGTTGCCACGAGAATGGACTTCAAAGCGAGCAGCCGCATGGTTTCTCGACCTCCTGAGGACGGCGCACCGGCGTGCAATTGACGCGCCATGTCACTGCAGAATAACGGGTTCGACTCGGCGGCGGGCCGACCGACCGGTTGCCACAGACGTGCCGACTTGTGTTCCGGCTTCGGCCGCACCCTCTTTCTCGCATGATCGCACCTGAGCCGCCATCGCCCGAGCTGATGCCGCATCACCTCGACGCCGCCGACGTCATCGCCGCGCTGGGCAGCGACGCTCGGCGCGGGCTGAGCGCCGCCGAGGCCCAGGCGCGCCTCGATCGTCACGGCCCCAACGAGCTGCCCAGTCACGAACCGACACCCGGATGGAAGCGGTTCCTCGCCCAATTTCAGAACGCGCTGGTTATCCTGCTGCTGATCGCGACTGTGATCTCGGCCGTGCTCTGGTGGTTCGAGCGTGAGGCTGCGTTGCCGTACGAGGCGCTCGCGATTTTCGCCGTGGTGCTGCTGAACGCAACGATGGGGTTCGTTCAGGAAGCACGCGCCGAAGCAGCCGTCACAGCGCTGCGCGCGATGTCGGCAGACGAAGCCGCAGTGGTGCGGGACGGTAAGCGGCTAAGCATCCCGGCCGCCCAGCTGGTGCCGGGCGACGTCATCCTGATCGAGGAAGGCGACACGATCCCCGCGGACGCCCGGCTCATCGAGTCCATTGCCCTGCAAACGGCGGACGCGGCGCTGACCGGCGAAAGCCTGCCGGTCGGCAAGGAAACGGCCAGGCTCGATGCGGAGACGTCGCTCGCCGATCGCGACAACATGATCTTCAGCGGTACCGCTGCCACGTACGGACGCGGCCGGGCCGTGGTCACGGCGACCGGCATGCACACCGAGATGGGGCGGATCGCCGGACTACTCGAGCAGACTCCCGATGCGCAAACGCCGCTGCAGCGCGAGCTGAACCGAACGGGCCGGCTGCTCGGGCTCGTGGTCATCGTCATCGCGGTGGTGATGATCTCGACCATCATCCTGGTCGGGCACGTGCGCGGCGCATCGGCGCTGTTCGATGTGCTCATCCTGGGCGTGGCCCTGGCCGTAGCGGCCGTGCCCGAGGGATTGCCGGCGGTGGTGGCCGCCGTGCTTTCGCTGGGCGTGCAACGGATGGCGCGACGCAATGGCATCGTCCGCCATCTCGCGGCGGTCGAAACGCTCGGCTCCGCAAGCGTCATTGCCTCCGACAAAACCGGCACACTCACCCGCAACGAGATGATGGTGCGGCTGATCGTGACCGCCAGCGGGCGCGTCGCGCTGACCGGCAGCGGCTACACACCGGAGGGCGATGTGCAGCGCACCGACGGTCAGCCCATCGATGATGGCATGCGCACCGAGCTGCGCCGTGCGCTGGCTATCGCCAACCGCGCCAACAACGCGACCATCGAACAGCGGAACGGCGCCTGGATCGTTCACGGCGATCCCACGGAGGGCGCCCTGCTGGTAGCCGCGCAGAAGGCGGGTGTGCACAGCGCGGAGCTGGACGTGCGCTTCCAGCGCGTCGGCGAGGTGCCGTTCTCATCGGAGCGCAAGCTGATGAGCACGATCCAGCGCGAGTCGTCCGGTGAGGAGCGACTGCTGGTCTTCACCAAGGGCGCGCCGGACGTGTTGCTGGAACGTTGCACGCACGAGCTGATCGGCGACACTACCAGGCCGCTGACCAGCGAGCGGCGCCAGGAAATCATGGCCGCCGTTGACGAGCTGGCTGGCGAAGCACTGCGCACGCTGGGGATGGCCGCGCAGCAACTCCCGAACGACTTGCACCTCACCGAGCCGGAATCCGCCGAGCGTGAGCTGGTCTTCGCCGGTCTAATGGGTATCATGGATCCGCCGCGCGCCGAAGCGGCGGCGGCCGTCGCGCGCGCGCAGGCCGCGGGCATTCGCCCGATCATGATCACGGGCGACCACCCGCGCACGGCTGCCGTGATCGCGCGCGAGCTCGGCATCAGTCGCGACGGACGGGTAGCGACCGCGCACGAGCTGGCGCACATGTCGCAGGCCGAGCGAGCGCGTGTCGTCCGGGACGTCTCCGTCTACGCGCGCGTGAATCCGGAGGACAAACTGCGCATCGTCGGGGCACTGCGGGAAACGGGAGCCGTAGTGGCCATGACCGGCGACGGCGTGAACGACGCGCCCGCGTTGAAGAGCGCGGACATCGGGATCGCCATGGGCATTACCGGCACCGACGTCGCAAAAGAAGCCGCCGACATCATCCTCGCCGATGACAATTTCGCCTCGATCGTGGCCGCGGTGGAGGAAGGCCGCGCCATCTTCGCCAACATTAGAAAGTTCCTGCGCTACCTGCTGTCCTCCAACATGGGCGAAGTGCTGACGATGTTTCTGGGGGTCGTGCTGGCACGTACCATCGGATTACAGCAACAGGCCGATACCTTCGTACTGCCCTTGCTCGCGACGCAGGTATTGTGGATCAATCTGGTCACGGATGGCCCGCCGGCACTCGCGCTGGGCGTGGATCCGCCCGACCCGGGATTGATGCGCCAGCCGCCGCGACCGGCCGGGGAACCGGTCATCACCACGCAAATGTGGCGCGGCATCCTCTTCGTCGGCGTGATCATGGCGATGGGCACGCTCTTCGTGCTGGATGCGTCGCTGCCCGGTGGATTGGTGAGCGGCCGGGGCACCCTGCTGTACGCACAAACGATGGCTTTTACGACGCTGATGCTCTTTCAAATCTTCAACGTGCTGAACGCGCGATCCGACGAG
>CBJLQC010000113.1:0-7268 GCA_966424955.1 uncultured bacterium
CGCGGGTCAACACGATCGGCGGCTTCTGGATCGCGGCCGCGATCCTCGGGCTCATGATCGGCCCGAACCAGGCCGCGAGCCGCAGCCTGCTGTCCAAGCTGGTGCCGGATGACAAGCAGGCCGAGTTCTTCGGTCTTTACGCTTTTTCGGGAAAAGTGTCCTCGCTGATGGGACCGCTGCTGTACGGCAGCATCGTGGCGCGCACCGGCGATCACAAACTGGCCATGACTTCGATCATCAGCTTTTTCGTGATCGGTGGCATTATCCTGCTGTTCGTGCGCGAGCGGGAAGGTATGATGCTGGCGGGGCGGAACGGTTGAGCCCCGCGTGTCGGGTGGCTGCGCACGCAACTCATTCCGGGGTGTAGTTCCGCTCGTCCGGATCGACGTACACGCGGATCTCGATCAGATCACCGGGGACGTCACCGCCCGGCGGAAATGCGTTGACCGCCTGCATGAGCGCGGCGCGGATGTCGGCCGCGTCGAGATCGACGACGTGGTATCTTTTGCCGGGTGAGCCGTGGCGGAGCGTCATGCGGAATTTCATGGTGCCTCATTGGGGGGGCTGCCCCCACCATCAACTTTTGACCGTTCTGAATATGGGAAAGGATGGGGTTTTTGCCCGGATCCAGCAGTTTAGGCGGCCATTCGCATGCCCAAAAGAGCCAAAAGTAAATAGTTGAGCCTGCCCCCATGCGGTATATCGGCAACAAAACCAGGCTCCTCCGCTTCATAGCGGCCGTGCTCCGGCAGCGCGGCATTCGCGCGGGTACGGCGGTCGATCCGTTCAGCGGCACGGCCAGCGTGGCGCGCGAGCTGAAGCGCCTGGGCTTTCGGGTCGTGGCGGCCGACCTGATGGAGTATGCCCACGTGCTGGCCAAGGCCTACGTAGAGGCGACCCACCTGCCGGCCGGGCTGGCCGCGCACGTCCAGACGCTGAACGAGCTACCGGGGGCGCCCGCGTTCGTAAGCGAGCATTTCGCACTGCCCGCGCGCATGTATTTCACGGCGGACAACGCCGCGCGCATCGATGCCATGCGCGTGCAGATCCATTCGTGGCAGCGTACGGCGCACATAAGTGAGAGTGAGGCGTACCTGTTGCTGGCTGCGCTGATCGAGGCCAGCGACCGCGTCGCCAACACGACGGGCGTTTATGCGGCGTGGGTCAAGACCTGGCAGCCGAACGCATCCCGTCCGATCGAGCTGCGTGTGCCGCACGTCATCGCGGGCAACGGCTGTCATGCCTGCCGCGCGGACGCCATCGACCTGGTGGCGCGCCAGGATGAATTCGATCTGCTGTACCTGGATCCGCCCTACAACACGCGCCAGTACGCGGGCTACTACCATGTGCCGGAGCTGCTGGCGCTGGGCTGGTTCGAGGACCGGCCGGTGCTGCGCGGCAAGACGGGGCTGCTGCCGGATCGCGACAAACGGAGCGACTGGAGCCGTCGCTCGAAATGCGAGGCCGCCCTCGAGCGGCTGATCGCGACGGCGCGCTGCCGGCACATCGTGATGAGCTACAACGCGGAAGGCATCCTGAGCGAAGCGGCGATCGAGCGGATCTTCAAGCAGTACGGCCGGCGCGCAACGTATCGGCGCTACGTGCGCGGTTACCGGCGCTATCGTTCGGATGCGGATGGCGAGCATCGCCGTTATGCCGGCGATCGCGTCGAAGAGTACCTGTACTGCGTCGCGCGTTAGTGGCGGATCGCGGCGAGCGCGAGCAGCAGCCAGCCCGCAATCAGTGACAACCCGCCGATCGGCGTGATCGCGCCGAGGACGCGCGGCGCGCCGAAAGCAAGTGCGTAGATGGTCCCGCAAAAAACCAGCACACCTGCCAGCAGCAGCCAGCCACCAGCGTGCACGAGCGACCCGGGCCAGCGCTGGGCCGCCCACGCGGCGGCGATCAGCGCCAGCGCGTGGATCATCTGATAACGGGCCGCCAGCTCGAAAAGCTGCAAGCGGTCAGGCGCCAGCCGCGCCCCGAGCGCATGCGCGCCAAAGGCGCCGGCGGCCACGCCCAGACACCCGAGCAATGCGCCGGCTGCGAAGAAGAAGCGATCCATGTCGGTTAATCTCCGGCCGCCGCGGTGCGGCCGTCGGGGCCGGGCGGCAGCACGTGCAGCAGATCCAGCAGTGAGCGGATCGGCACCTCGCCGGATGCCAGGACCGCATTCACGGCGTCACTGAGCTGCGCCATCTGCTCGGCGGTCAGCTCGCGCGGCACCAGCATGATCACCGGTATGCCGCGCAGCATGGGATTGGCGCGCGCGGTTGCGAGGGTCGTCACGCCGTTCGATCCACGCAAGGTCAGACTGATCAGCATGAGATCGGGCTTGCGCATGCCCGCGATGCGTAGTGCCTCGGCGCCATCGGCGGCCTGCGTGACGCGGCTCCCGGTGGCGGTCAACGCCTCGGAAACGATCTCGCGAACGTGCGGATCCTCATCGGCAATCAGGATGAGGGGCGAGTCGGCGCCGCTCGCGTATTGCGCGATCGCGGGAGCGACGCGCTCGATGAAGATCGGCTTGGTCAGAATCGAGAATTCTCCCAGCTCCACCGCGTTGATGGATTCGCGCGGCTGCGCCACGAGCAGCACGCGCGTGCCCTCGAGCACACCATCGGGCTGCAGCGAGGTAAGCGCACGCCAGGCCGAGAAGTCCGGCGCGCACGCATCCAGCACGACCAGATCGGGCGCTTCGCGGCGGGTGACGGCAGCCGCGATCGAGGGATCGGTGGTGGCATTCAAACGCATCGATTCGCCGACCACCGGCGCAATGCTCTCGATGGTCTGCTCGCTGCGCGCGAGGAAGACCAGGCGCGTGCGCGGTTGATCGGCAGCCGGCTCGGCATGCGCGCTGGGCAGCGTCACCACGAACTCGGAGCCCTGGCCGATTTCACTGTGCACCACGATTTCGCCGCCCATGAGACGCGCGAAACGGCGGGCAATGGAGAGGCCGAGGCCGGTGCCTCCGCTGGCGCGCGCCAGGCCACCCTCGACCTGGTAGAACTCCTCGAAGATGCGTTCGCGCTGGTCTTCCGGAATACCCGGCCCGCTGTCGATTACGTGAATCTCCACCTTGTCATCGTTCATGCCGGCTCGCACCGTGACGCCACCACTGACGGTGAATTTCACGGCATTCGAGAGCAGGTTGATGATGATCTGCGTGAGGCGCGTCTCGTCCGCGACCACGAGCACTTCATCATGCGGCAGCTCTTCTACGCGCAGCGACAACCCCTTCGCATTGGCGAGGGGAATGACCTGCTGCGCGGCGCGCTCGATGACTTCCGCCACATCGAGCTCGGCCATGACCAGGTCGATGCGGCCGGCGCCGATCTTGGCCAGATCGAGCACTTCATTGATGAGACCGAGCAGGTGGCGAGACGTGTCGCGGATCCGCGAAATCATGGCGCGCTGATCGGCATTTAGATCGCCTTTCACCCCCAGATCGAGCAGGTCCGAGTAGCCCATGACCGCGTTGATCGGCGTGCGCAGCTCGTGGCTCATGACCGCCAGGAACTGGTCTTTTGCCTTGGTTGCTTCGCGCAGCTGCGTATTGACCTGTTCCATGATCTCGGCCTGCCGCCGCAGCTCGCGGTTGGTATGACGCAGCATCTCGGCATACTGATGCTCGTCGGAGACATCGCGCAGGACGATGGCCGCGCCCTTCTCTTCGCCGCCCGCGGTCAGAATGGGGCCCGCCGACATCGACAGATGCCGTTCCGTGCCCCACGCCGAGCGCACCACGTAAGTGGCGCGGCGCAGCCGCTCGCCGCGGAGTGCGCGCGCCAGCGGCAGCTCCGCGCCGCTCAGGGGACGCCCCTCCGCGTTGTGAATCGCGAAGCGCGCCGCCCATTCTTCGAGCGGCAGTGTCTCGATCTCCGGGCCGAGCAGCTCGACGGCCGTCCGGTTGGAGCGCTCGACGCGACCGTGTTCGTCGACCACGATGACACCGTCCGCCATCTGATCGAGCACCGCCGCGAAGCGGAGCGCTTCGCGCGCGGCACGCGCGCGCTCCTCCTCGAGCGAAGCAAACAGCTCGGCGGAGCGCAGTGCCGCCGCGGATGGCGCAGCGAGCGCCTGCGCGAAGGCAAGCGCGGCCTGGTTGATTTCCTTGCGCTCGCCGTAGATCTCCCACGTGGCGACGCCCACCATGTGACCGCCGATCTGCAGCGGCAGCGTGACGCTCAGCGCGGCCGCTTCGGCGCCGCCGGACACCGCGGGGATCGGCCGGCCGTGGCCGGCCATCTGCCCGCTGTCGACGTACGGCTCGCCCGCCGATACCGCTTCCGCAATGGCCGGCAGCATGGAAACCGGCGCGCGCACCTGGCGGATGTCTTCGTGCTGCAGCCGCGCGGTGACCGGACCCACGTTGTGAAAAACAATACGCCGCCGGCCGACAATGACCTCGCCTTCTTCCTCGAACGTGTAGAGGGAGGCGACGTCGGCATCGAGAATTTCCGCGACCGTACCCAGGAACAGTTCCACGACGTCGTCGGGATTGAGCGACGTCGACAGACGCTGCGACGCGTGTGGTGCCGCTTCCAGCTGCACCGCCGGCTCGTGGGCTTCGCGGGCACGCTCGCGCGCTTCGGCCGCGTTCGTGCGCGCGGCTTGTTCCGCGGCGTGGCGCAATGCCAGCTCTTCGCGTTGCCGCGTGATGGTGCGCCGCAGCAGCGCCAGGAAGAGTGCGGTGAAGAGCGCGATCAGCAGGCCGATACCCCATCGCATCATCTGCTCGGTGCGGTACACGCGCGTGTCCACCGGCGGATAGGCGACCTGCACCTGCCAGTCCCCATCGACGACGCGCACCGGACGCCGCACCGTCGGCCAGTCGCGCGGCGCCCCCAGCGGACCCGAGATGAGCGACCCCCGGGGCCCGTAAACCGCGTGGTAAGTCGCGGTGCCCAGCCTCAGCGTATCGATGACCTCGGACTCACTGAACACGGCACGGTAGATCGCGCCCGGGTCCAGCTCGGCAGCCAGGTAGCCGAGCAGGCGGCCGCCCCGCACCACGGGGTCGAAGATGACGACACGCCTGCCGGCGGGCGTCTGCAGGACCGGCGTGGCGGACGGCCGGTAACTGCGTCGCGCGCGATTCAGCGCGTTGGTCAGTGAGCTGTCCACGTTGAGGCGCAGCGCTTCGGTGCCGAGCAATGAGCCGGAGCTGCGGCTGATGCGGCCACTCGGGTACACGACCGACATCGCTGTAAGGCCGGCATAGCGCTGCGTGACGGTATCCAGCGCCGCGGCCAGCGTGCGCTGTGATACGGAATCCTCGACGGGTGTGAACTGCAGCTCGCCGGTCGCCATGGCGCCCAGCCGTTGATTGATGGCGTTGCCCAGACGGTCGGCAATGAAGCTGGCGCGCCGCTCCGTTGCCGTGGCCCGCTCCCGGCGCACCTCGTCGAGGTCGTCGGTTCGCTCGCGGTCGTAGAAATAAAGCGCGATGATGACGGCAATGAACGCGACGATCGGTATGAGATCGCCGTATTTGCCGGCGATCCAGTTGCTGGCGGTGAAACGGGGCTGGCGCGGAGACGTCATTTTCGCCTGCATTGGTGCAGAAATTATACCCCTGTCGTGCCAAGTGCCACGCGCTGGCGACAACTGTTCCAGGCCTTAATTTTGGCGCCGATGACGAAACGCAAGGTCCTGCTGCTGGTCGTGCTCGCCGCGGTCGCCGCCGCCAGTCTGACGTGCTCGCCCATCTACGTGATTCGCGCCGGTATCGAGGAAGCCAAGATCCTGGGGCGCCGGCGCGACATCAGCGACGTACTCGCGGACCCGGCCACGGCGCAAGCGGTCCGGCGCAAGCTGGAGCTCGTCGTTCAGGCGCGCACGTTCGCCGACCAGCAGCTCGGGTTGGCGGCCGGCGAGAGCTACACCACGTATTCATGGGTGGATTCGGACACACTGCTGATGGTCATTTCCGCCGCGCGCAAGGACCGCTTCATCCCGTACACGTGGTGGTTCCCGATCGTGGGCCGCGTGCCCTATAAAGGCTATTTCGATTTCGAGGACGCGTACCGCGAAGCGCGCAAGCTGGAAGCGGACGGGTATGACACGCACGTGCGGCCATCGGGCGCGTTCAGCACACTCGGCTGGTTCAACGATCCGGTGCTCAACACGATCCTTCGTTACAGCGACGTCGGGCTGGCCGCCACCGTCGTGCACGAGATCCTGCACAACTCGATTTACATCCCGGGGCAGGCCGGCTTCAACGAGAGCTTCGCCAATTTCGTCGGTGACCGTGGCGCGGCCGTTTTCTTCTGCACGCGTGAGGGCGCTGCCGCCGCGCGTTGCCGCACCGCGGAAGCGGCGTGGCAGGACAACGTCGTGTTCGGCACCGCACTCTCCGATCTGGTGACGCGGCTGCAGCGGATCTACCAGCGTGATGATCTGACGCCGGCCCAGCGGATCCAGCAGCGCGACACGGTATTCACCAACTGGCGCGTCGATTATCGCGGGCGGGTGGTGCCGCAGCTGCGGACGGACGCCTTCCGCGATTACGCTGAAGCACCGCTCAACAATGCGACGCTGATCGGCACCCGGCTTTACTACGAGCGTCTCGACCTGTTCGAGCGCGTGTTCCAGCGGTACCACGGCGACTTGCGGGCGGCCACGCACGCCATCATTGAGGCCGCGTCGGGAAATGAGGACGATCCGTTTGGTGCGGTCGAGGGGCTTCTGCAATCGAACGAACCCGAGTCGTAGGCGAGGGGGAGGTGGAGGTGGCCGCTCGCCCTCCCCTTCGGGCCCACCCTCCCCCTGGGGTTCGTATCCACAAAAAGCGGGTCCTTCCGCCGTCCCCTATATTAGCTGGATGCCAAAGATCCCATACAACTCGAAAGAAATCGAAGCGAAGTGGCAGGCGCGCTGGGCGGAAGCAGGCACCAATTCCTTTACCGCGGAAGCGCTGCGAACGGCCAAGCAGCCATTCTACAACTTGATGATGTTCCCCTACCCGTCCGCGGAGGGGCTGCACGTCGGGAACATGTACGCGTTTACCGGCGCCGACATTTACGGCCGCTTCATGCGACTGCAGGGCAACGATGTATTCGAGCCGATCGGTTTCGATGCGTTCGGCATTCATTCCGAGAACTTCGCCCTCAAGCAGGGCGTGCATCCGATGGAGCTGATCCCGCGCAACATCCAGAACTTCACGCGCCAGCTGCACAGCATCGGCGCGATGTACGATTGGAACCACACGGTCGATACCACCGATCCGAAGTACTACAAGTGGACGCAGTGGGTCTTCCTGCAGC
>CBJLQC010000114.1:0-7244 GCA_966424955.1 uncultured bacterium
ATCATGCTCCCGCCGTTCACGCGCTGGCCGAACAGGAGCGGCAGCAGGGCATTACGCAGCTCCCGCGCTACCATAAGCTGGCCAGCGATGTGGACGAGAACCGGCGCGCGTTGCGCGGGCTGCTGCACGAGCTGAAGGCGCAAGGCAAGCGCATCGCGGCCTATGGCGCACCCGCGAAGGGCAACACGCTGCTCAACTTCTGTGACCTGGGCCCCGACGTGATCGAATTCACCGTCGATCGCAATCCGCTCAAGGTCGGATCGTATACCCCGGGCATGCACATCCCCGTGCTGCCGGTCGAAGCGCTGATCGAGCAGCAGCCCGACTACGTGCTGATCCTCCCGTGGAATTTCGCCGAAGAGATCCAGCAGCAGCAGGCAGAATACCGCCGGCGCGGCGGCCGCTTCATTCTGCCTATCCCGCGGCCCCAGGTACTGCCCTAATGAAAGTCATCATCCTCGCCGGCGGGCACGGAACCAGGCTCGCGGAAGAAACGTCGCTGCGCCCCAAGCCGATGGTGGAAATCGGCGGCAAGCCGATCCTCTGGCACATCATGAACAGCTACGCCGCGCACGGCTTCAAGGATTTTCTGGTCGCGTGCGGTTACAAGGGCGAGGTCATCAAGGAATACTTCCACAAGATTTTCCTGCACAGCAGCGACTACATCGTCGATCTGCAGGATGGCTCGGTGGAAGTCGTGAATCCGAGCCGGATCGATTGGCGCGTCGGGCTCATCGACACGGGGCTCGACAGCATGACGGGCGGCCGCATACGGCGCCTGCAGCCGTGGACAGACGCTGCGACGTTCATGGTCACGTACGGTGATGGTCTGAGCGACGTCGACATCACGGCCCTGCTCGCGTTTCATCGCGCGCACGGCCGGCTCGCCACGGTCACGGCCGTGCGGCCACCTGCGCGGTTCGGCGGACTGAATCTGACCGGCGACCGCGTCTGCGAATTTTCCGAGAAGCCGCAGACCGGCGAAGGCTGGATCAACGGCGGCTTCTTCGTTTTCGAGCCCG
The DNA here is from genome assembly GCA_966424955.1 of uncultured bacterium. GTDB lineage: Bacteria > Gemmatimonadota > Gemmatimonadetes > Longimicrobiales > RSA9 > CBJLQC01. The sequence goes on from CBJLQC010000114.1 coordinate 1,023, forward strand.
GAGTGTTCGATTACCTCACGGGCGATGAAAGCATACTCGAGCGCGAGCCGCTCGAGCGACTCGCTGCCGAAGGCGAGCTGATGGCGTTCCGTCATCCGGGCTTCTGGCAGCCGATGGACACCCTGCGCGACAAGCAGCTTCTTGAATCACTCTGGAACAGTGGGAAAGCACCATGGGGATTAACGGCGCGGGCTTCTGGACAGGCCGGAACGTATTCGTCACCGGCGCCAGCGGCCTACTCGGTTCCGCGCTAACCGAAGAACTACTCTGGCGTGGCGCCAACGTTGTAACGCTGGTGCGCGACTGGGTACCTGAGAGCAAGCTGATCGAGACCGGCCTGCTGGCGCGCACACGCGTCCTGCGTGGCGAGCTGGAAGACCTGGGCGTGCTCATGCGCGCGCTCAACGAATACGAGGTGGACACCGTCTTCCATCTCGGTGCGCAAACCGTCGTCGGTGCCGCCTCGCGCTCGCCGCTGTCTACCTTCGAAGCCAACATTCGCGGCACCTGGAATCTCCTGGAGGCCTGCCGCCTGGCGCCCCGGCTCGTGCAGCGCGTCGTGGTGGCCTCCAGCGACAAGGCATACGGCATCCACGACCAGTTGCCCTACACGGAAGACGCGCGCCTGCAAGGCCGCTTCCCATACGATGTCTCGAAGTCGTGCGCCGATCTCATTTCATTCGCGTACTACACGACCTACGGCACGCCCGTTTCGGTTACGCGCTGCGGCAACCTGTTCGGCGCGGGCGACCTCAATTTCAACCGGCTGATCCCGGGCACCATTCGGTCCGTGCTGAAGAGTGAGCGTCCGATCATCCGCAGTGATGGCACATTCATCCGCGATTACTTCTACGTGGAAGACGCGGTCGATGCGTATCTGCAGCTGGCCGAGCGCATGCCGGGGCCGGGCTTCACGGGTGAGGCGTTCAACTTCGGCACCGAAACTCCGCTTTCCGTACTGCAGGTCGTGGATACGCTGCTGCGTCTCATGAACCGGCCGGACCTCGAGCCGATCGTGCTGAACGAAGCATCGCACGAGATTCCGCAGCAGTATCTCGACTGCAGTAAGGCGCGCCGGATGATGGAGTGGCGGCCACGGCGCTCCTTCGAGGACGGCCTGCTGGCTACCATCGAATGGTACACGGAGTGGCTGGTCAACAACAACGAAGCCGTGATCGGCAGCGCGCATGCGCCGCCATCGTTTTCAACCTGAAGGCAGTATTACCGGAATGAGTGAATCGAATGTCGTGATCCTGGGCGGTGGCCCGGCCGGTGTCGGCGCAGCGTATCAGCTGCGCCGGCTGGGCCGTGCCCAGGTCACGTTGCTGGAACAGCAGGAGGTCGTAGGCGGCAATGCAGGCAGTTTTGAGGTAGGCGGCATACATCTCGATTACGGCAGCCATCGCCTGCACTCGGCATGCGATCCGGAAATCCTGAAGGACATCCAGGCGCTGCTCAACGGCGACCTCGGCTTTTATCCGCGGCACGGCCGCATTCGGCTGCGCGGCAAGTTCCTGCATTTTCCCCTCAAACCGCTCGACCTGCTGCTGCGCCTAGACCGCGGCTTCGCGGCCGGCGTCGGCTTCGACATGGTGCGCCGCGCGCTGCCCGGCCGCAACGGGGCTGGCAATACGTTCGCCGCGGTCGTGCGGGCGAATCTGGGACCCACGATCGCGGAGCACTTCTATTTTCCCTACGCGCGCAAAATCTGGGGCCGCGATCCGGAAGAGCTGTCCGGCACATCCGCGCAGAAGCGCGTGTCGGCGGGTACGTTCAAGAAGATCATGCGCCGGCTGGTCAAGCCGCCTGGGAAGGGTGGCTACTACTACCCGAAACGCGGCTACGGCCAGATCAGCGAGGGCTACGCCAGGGCGGCGAGCGCGCTGGGCGCGAATCTGATGCTCGGCTGGCGCGTGGCCGCGGTCGAAGATGTGGCGAACGGGCGGCCGCAGTGGAAGGTGGTCGCCGAGCGTAATGGGGAAACGCGTGAGCTGATTGCGGATCACGTGTGGTCCACGCTGCCCACCGCATTGCTCGCGCGCATGATGCGCCCGCAGGTGTCCGCCGACGTGCTGGCGGCCGCGGGGCGGATGCAATATCGCGCAATGATCCTCGTCTATCTGGACGTGCCGGTCCAGCAGTGGACGACTACCGACGCGCACTACTTCCCGGAAGAGAACGTCGTGTTCACGCGCGTCTCCGAGCCGAAAAACTACGCGCGCTCGCAGGAGCCGCGCGGCCGGACGATTCTCTGCGCCGAGCTGCCCTGCCAGGTCGGCGATGAGCTCTGGAACATGAGCGACGAAGCGCTCGGCCAGCGCGTTGCCGAAGACCTGGCCAAGGTGGACCTGGCGCTGCCCCGCCCGCACACGGCCGTGCTGGCCCGGCGGCTGTCCCACGCGTATCCCATCTACACGCAGGGATACGAAGAGCCCTTCGAGCACCTCGACCGCTGGGCGGCATCGCTGCCCAACCTGCTGGTCTATGGCCGCCAGGGCCTGTTCGCTCACGACAACACGCACCACGCGCTGTACATGGCCTATGCGGCAACGGACTGCCTGGAAAACGGTGAGTTCAATCGCGCGAAGTGGGACGCGTACCGCGAGATATTCAGCACTCACGTAGTGGAGGACTGAAGTGAAAGTCATCATCCAGATCCCCTGCTACAACGAGGCGAGCACGCTCAGCGACACGGTCGCGCAGCTGCCTCGTTCGCTGCCCGGCGTGGATGTCCTGGAATACCTCGTCATCGACGATGGCAGCCGGGACAACACCGCCGAGGTGGCGCGCGCCGCCGGCGTGCATCACGTGGTTCGCCACGTGCGCAACCGCGGGCTCGCGCATGCCTTCAAGACGGGTCTGGAAGCGTGCCTGAAGCTGGGCGCGGACATCATCGTCAACACGGATGCCGACAATCAGTACCAGGCCAAGGACATCGTCCGGTTGGTCCGCCCCATCCTCGAGCGGCGCGCCGACCTGGTAGTCGGCGATCGCATGGTCGGCACGCTCAAGAGTTTTTCGCCGGTCAAGCGCAGGCTGCAGCGGCTGGGCAGCTGGGTGATCCAGAAGGCGTCCGGCGTGTCCACGCCGGATGCCACCAGTGGCTTCCGCGCGCTGTCGCGCGACGCCGCGATTCAAACGACGGTGCTCAGCGAATACTCATACACGCTGGAAACGCTGATCGCGGCCGGTGCTCGGCGCATGGCCGTCGAGTACGTGCCGGTCGGTGTCAATCCGCAAACGCGTCCGTCGCGATTAATGCGGAGCATCCCGCATTACATCCGCAACTCGACCGTCACGATTCTGCGGTCCTATACGATGTATCGGCCGCTGCGCGTGTTCACCATCCTGGGCGCGCTGCTGATTTTCCTGGGGACGATCCCGGGCATCCGTTTCCTGTTCTTCTATTTCTCGGGACAGCGCGTCGGCCACATCCAATCGCTGATCCTGGCTGCCATCCTGATCATCGTCGGGTTCCAGGTGCTGCTGATCGGCCTGTTGGCCGACCTGATGGGCTTCAACCGCAAAATGATCGAGGAAGTGCTGCACCGCACACGCAAGCTGGAAATCGACGCGGCCCGCCGGAACGCCAGCGAACCGCCGGCCGAGAGTGAGCTCGCACCATTCATCAGCGGCTCGCGTTAGGCATGGACAACGCCCCCCGGAAATCCCTGCGTCGCGGACTGATCCGCATCGGCGGCAGCATCGTCATGCTGGGGTTGCTGCTGGTCATCCTGCCGTTCGGCGAGATCGTCGAAGTGCTGGGCCGCATGCCGCTCCACATTTGGCTCATCGGCCTGGTCGTCTATCTCTGCCTGCATTTCATCGGTGTGTTGAAATGGCGCCTCATGTCCAACTCAGCCGGGGCCGGGATGCCGCTCGCGGTTGCGGCGCGCTGCTACTACGCCGGCCTGTTCGGCAACACGTTCCTGCCCTCGATCGTGGGTGGCGACGTCGTGCGCGCCGGCCTCGCCTTCCGGCATGTGCGCTCGAAGAGCGGTTTGCTGTTCGGCAGCTTCATTGATCGGCTGCTTGATTTCGTCGCGCTCATCGCCGTGGCCGGGCTGGGTGTGTTGCTGCTGCCGACCGCGCTGGATCCACAAAGTCGTCGCGTCTTTTTCGCCGCGGCCCTATTTGTGGGATTGCTGTGCGTCGGCGGACTGCTCGCCATGGCAATCCTGCCGGTGAGGCGGCTGCCTTTCAAGATCCGGCGCAAGCTGGTGCATCTGCGCAAGGCCATGCGCGCCATCGCCGAACGCCCCGGTGCCGTGACCATGGTCCTGACACTGGGCATCACGCTTCAGTTCACGCTCGTTCTGCTGAACGCCTGGCTGAGCAGCGCGGTCGGAATCCACATCTCGCTCGCCATGTGGCTGTTCGTGTGGCCGCTCGCCAAACTGTCTGGTGTTTTGCCCGTCACCCAGAACGGCATCGGCGTGCGCGAGGTAGCACAGGTTGCCCTGTTCGCGCCGTTCGGCGTGGCCGCTGTGTCCGCGGTCGCGGCAGGGCTGGTCTTCGAGACGATTATTCTGGCCGGCGGGCTGGCAGGTGGGCTGTTGGCCCTGCTCATCGGCCGGCTGTCAGCCGGACGCCTTCCTCGATCGACGTCGACGGAACCCACCCCGTCAGTTCACGCAGCCGCCTGACCGACACCGGCTCGTGCGCCATCTCCTCGGCGCGGGTGGGCAGCGCGCCGAAGTGAAGCAGCCCGCGATCGATGCCCAGCACGCGCGCGGCTCTCTCCACAAAGTCACGCACCGAGGTCAACTGCCCGGTCGCGACGTTGATCGGCTCGCCGGACCGCGCTGCGATCGCGCCCAGGTCCAGCAGGCTGGTGACGACGTCGCCCACGTAGGTGAAATCACGCAGCTGCTTGCCTTCGGTCAGCTCGAGTGCCTGCCGCGTTTGCGCAGTCTCCATCAGCGCCGGCAGTAGCCGGCCGCGTGGTTCGCCCGGACCATACACGGTAAACAAGCGCGCGGTCACCGCACTCAACTCATGCTTCGCAGCGACATCCCGCACACGCTGCGTGCCCGCGAGCTTGCTTCGGCCGTACAGCGTGGTGGGCGTGCAGACCGTCGCTTCCTGAAGATCGCCTGACGCGGTGCCGTACTCGAGAGCACTCCCCACGTGGACCAGCGCCTGCCCGCGCCAATCGTCGTTGCGGTGTTGTGCGATGAGCTCGGCGAGCTGACCGGGCAGCTCGGCATTGATACGCTCGGCGATCGATGCGTGGCGTTCCGACGGCCGCACGCCATAGCCGGCCACATTGAAGATGATCGCGGGCCGGATGCTGCGAATCAGCGCGGCTACGTCAGCGCTCTGCATCAGGTCGCATCTGAGGTAGGAATGCGTGCCTTCGATAATGGCGGGATCGTCATCCGCGGCGCTGCGTCCCGACAGGAGGAGATCCGCGCCCTGTGCCGACAGTTCACGAGCGACGTGCCGGCCGATGAAGCCGGTCGCGCCCAGCACCAGAACGCGCACGCCTCGATAGGTCACGGAATGACGACGCGGCCGTCGAGCAGGTTCTCCGCCGGTACCGGTCCCGCGACGACGCGGAACCCGCGCCCGGTGCGCGTCGGGCCGTCCACGATCCACACCGGCCGATCGCGGTACGCCTGCAAAGCCTCCCGTGTAATGACCGCATCACGGTCCCACACGTAGATGGGTTCGGCTGCGCGCAGATCGAGCGGATTGTAGCTGCCCGCCGATGCGTAATCCGGATGTCGCTTGCCGCGTACCAGCACCAGACTGCGGCCGAAATGGTGGGTACGCGCCAGCACGCGCACGTCCGGCCGCATATTGCGATAGTGGTAGTACTTGTCCACGGCGCGCCACGGGAAGAACGTCAGCAGCGCGGCGCAGGACAATGCAAACGCGCCGGCCAGCACGCGCGTGCGCGCGTCGCTGTTCGGAGATTTCTCGGCGAGGGCATCGCCGAGCCTGACAATGCCGCGCGCGGCCAGCGCAATGCACGGGACAATGATCAGGTACCAGTAGCGCGCGCCGAAGTCCGGCCCGCCGCTGAACCAGTACAAACTGTGCACACCGATAATAGCCACCATGGCGATCAGCATCCAGCGGTCGGCGCGGTTCAGCCGCTGCGGCAGCAACAGCAGCAGGAGCGGCAGCAGCGAGCCGATGCTCCAGCCCAGCAATTCAATGTTGACGCTGTAACTGTTCAGGTTGCCGTTCACGAAGACATCGATGATGCCGTGG